>JAQBRQ010000001.1 GCA_028286385.1 Candidatus Saccharimonadota bacterium | reverse complement strand
CACAAAATGAAGCTTGTTGTAGTACTGGCCACCATTATTATCAATTGAGACCAACTTTGGCACATTAGCCTGCTGGGATTCTACAAAGCCCGGTTTAGTACTGGCCGTGGCGGTACTAGCTGACTGGCCGCTCAATTCGCCGCTGATTCCCTCGAGTGAATAGGTAGCAGTGCTACTTTTAGCCGTGCCGCCGCTGCCAAAACCGTAGCTATTCAATCGATAATTACTGGTCGCCGGCAACGCGGCGAAGACCAACACACCCAGTACAGCAAACTTTTCCATTGACTTAACAGTAGCATTTTGAGCGAATTACTGCCACTGCCAAGCAGCCAATAACGGCTGCAGGGCTTTGAGTTCGTCGGCGTTATCATTAGCAGCCGGATTTTGCAGGCCGGTTGTAACACTGATGGTCGCCAGCTTATCGCCATGCACCCAAAAAGCCACCACGGCGGACGACCCCGCATCATTAGCAATCACGATCGACTCACCCTGCACTGTCTGCGTCGTCAGCTTATAGCGCGCGGTATCTTGTGTCCTCAGGCGATAGGCGGAATTATCATTGAGTCCGCTTCCCAGTGGCGTAATCGCAATCGCGATAATCAAGCTGCCGGCCGACGAAGCCTTGATAATCGTCTGTTGATACAGCAGGCCTGGTACGGTTTGGCTGCTGGATTGTTGCTTGTAGCCTACTGGAAGCGCCAGCTGGAAGTATGGCGTTTGGACCTCCGAAGCCGGAGCAACAGGGATGGCCTGTTTTGGAGACGAGATTTTAAGCTTCGATGATGACGAAGTAGTAATTCGGCCATGCGACGGCGCCGAAACTGCGCGCACCGCCATAATGCCAGCGCCAACAACCACCAGCAGCACTGTTAGAATTGCGAGATTTTTTTTGGATAGCTTGATGCTAGTAATTTTCATGCTTATAATTATTGTACGATACTAATCAATTGCCTAACTTTGTAAGATTACTTACAGCAGCTATAGTCATTAATGTTATACTTCGAGAATAATTTGTGACACACATACAAAGGAGCTCCTCTGGCTTATTATAAAATTAACGAAACTATGAATCTGCGTGATGGCCACAACGCTTTAATTATTCCACCGCTGGCTATTATCTTAGTCAGTTGTTTCGTATTCGTCCTCATGCAACCGAACACCGCTAAAAAAGCAACGCCCTCCGCCTCTACACCCAGCACACCGAGCCTGAGTCAGCCCAAGTCAGCACTATCTATGGCGCAAGTTACGATGCTCCCGATGATCGAACCAACGGTAATCGTTGTCGATCCAGCTACCACTGGCGGCCCGAGCAATATCTCAACAACCACTCCGCAACCCATAAACTCTTCTATCACAAACTTACAAGCAGCCGACGGCAATAATCAGTCAACTACACCAATAAAGGTACCGGCCCCTGTACGGTCTCTAATAAAAGACATGAAGTCTACTAACAAAAAAACCACTACTCACAAAAACTAGTCGCCACTTAGTCAACCGCTGGGTAGTTTTGAGTAGCCCGCCAAGCTTCAATCTCGGCATGATTGCCGCTTAAGAGGACACTCGGAACTTGCAGGTCTTGAAACACTTCCGGTCGGGTATACTGTGGAAATTCAATTGTTATATCATCAGCCTGGAACGATTCAATCTCGGCCGATGACTCGCCGCCCAGTACACCCGGCAACAATCGGACCACGGAATCAATTAAGATCATAGCCGGCAATTCACCGCCAGTTAATACGTAGTTGCCGATGCGATAGCTTTCGTCCACCCACCGCATGATACGTTCATCATAACCTTCGTAGCGCGGGCAAATAATGATTAAACCTTTTTCGTCAGCGGCTAATCGTTTGGCGTCGGACTGTTTATAAAGCTTGCCCCTCGGTGTTGGCAAGAAGACACGGGCTTCCGGGTCATTGGCTTTAGCTTGCTCAATGGCCTTCACCAGCGGCTCGGCCTTTAGCAGCATGCCATCACCACCACCGTAAGGGGTGTCGTCAACTTGCTTACGCGGTCCACTGCCAAAGTCTCGCAAATTAATGCATGAATATTCAACCAGGCCTTTGTCGCTGGCCTTCCAAAGCATGCTATTACCGAGCACGCCGGTAAACATTTCCGGGAATAGGGTTATAATCTGAATCTTCATATCTCTATAGTATCTTAAAACCAAAACAACCCCTATAAAAGAGGTTGTTTTGTCACATAAAGCTCCCATCTTTCGATGTCTCGCAGAGCTTTTTTGTTTTTGAATGTTCGGTCTGTAATAGACTTACTGGTAATTCTACACACCTTGGACAGCTTTAGCAATGCAAGCTTTGGCTAGACGTCGAGGTCGTCGAGGTCAGCCAGCTCGGCTCGGGCCTGGCGCAGACGGTCGCTGGTTTGGTCTTCGACTGAAGCGGCTGGCTCGTCTTTGGCTTTGGCGGGACTAGCTTTAGCAGCGCTGTCATCGCTGTCATCGCTGTCGTCATCGCGGCGTGGAGCTGGAGCCGAAGGAGTGCTATCATCGCCATGGGCGTGAGCGTGATCGCCGACACCGTTATCAATAATTTTGAGGTTGTAGCGGGCATCATTCTTGGTGCCGAGGGCGCGAAGTAGAGTGCGCAGTGATTGCGCAGTTGCGCCGCGCTTACCGATGACACGACCTAGATCTTCAGGATCGACCGTGAGCTCAAGCAGGACACCTTTTTCGTCGATTCGGCGCTCAACTACGACCGCTTCTGGCTTGCCGACTAGTGACTTAACGACGAACTCGATGAATTCTTGATCAATATTATTCATGTGGCAGACCCTTCAGTTAGCTTTCTTCAATTATAGCAAATGCCGGGTAGGTGGATGTGAGATTTCTTGCCGGGCTTATTCGGCAGCGACAGCTTCAGCCGGTTCAGCAGCTTCTTCGGCGGCTGGAGCTTCGGCTTCTACTTCAGGAGTTTCTTCTTTTGGAGCAGCTGGAGTGGTGCTGCGGCGCTTGTCGGCATTACGAACTTTGCGTTCTTTGTCGTCCTGCAGTTTGACCCAAGATGGTAGGTCAACACCGTTGTTCTTTAGTAAGCGAGCAACGCGGTCAGATGGTTGCGCACCGTGTTCGAGGTAAAAAGCAGCCTTCTCTTTGTCGAGAATAACGCTTTTGGCGTGTGGATCGTAGCTGCCTAATTGAGCAACTACTTTACCGCTGGTTGGCGTCAGGCGTGATTCCTGCACAATAACGCGGAACATTGCGTGACCTTTTCGACCGGTGCGTTGCATACGAATACTTAACATATCTACTAAAACTCATTTCTTTCTGATCTGTCTGACCGACTATTAGAACTACTAAAGATAATCTATACTATTTTACAGATAACCATCCCTGTTGTCAACCACTAGCTCGCTGTTGTATCTTTTTGGTAAAACTTGAGGGCGGCTTCGGCGGCTTTTTGCTGGGCGTGCTGTTTGCTTGGGCCGTTACCTTGGCCGCGGAGTTTGCTGTTGACGTACACACCAACCGTGAAGATTTTTTCGTGGTCAGGGCCATCTTCGCTCATCACTTTATAGACTGGCGTGGCAGACTCTTGGCTCTGTGCCAGCTCTTGCAAGTGCGATTTAGCGTCCATCCATGAGCCGGTGGCTAGGATCTCTTCAAAGGTGCTGACAATACTCTCTAGGATAAAGACTTTAGCCGCCTCGTAGCCCTGATCGATATACAGCGCGCCGACTACGGCCTCGAAACTGTTAGCCAGAATCTGGGCTCGGGCGCGATCGGTTCCCCGCTTCTCACCGCGACTCAGGCGTAGCAGTGGCTCAAAGCCAAATTTAGCAGCCGCCGCGCCGATACTTTCGGTACGCACTAGGCTACTGCGCCAGTTGGTCAGAATGCCTTCCGGGTCCGGATAGGTGTTAAACAGATATTCGGTCACTACCAACTCCAGCACAGCATCGCCGAGGAACTCCAGACGTTCGTTATGGGCGCTAACTGTCTTTTTGTGCTCGTTCAGATAAGAACGATGCGTAAAAGCCGTCAGCAGCAACTCGATGTCGTTGAACGTTACGTGGAGTTTTTCGCGCGCGAATGCCTGGTAAGCACTGATGTCCATGTCTCTAGAGTTTTCCTTCTCGGATCTTTTTCATACCTAGTAAGATCAATTTACCAATGTCATCGTAGGCGATTTTGTCGACGGCGTCGGCGGCAGGCAACCACTTAATGTCGGTGAGCCATTCTTCGGGATGTAATTTGTTGGTGTCGTTGAGGCCTTCGACGAGGTAGATGTGCATGGTCATAAGCACCAGTGTATGGCTGCGACGGTAGCGGAAGTTCACTTTGCCGAGCCAGCTGTAAACTTTCATGTCCTGCAGGCCAGTTTCTTCGCGGATTTCGCGTTCGGCAGTTTGCTTTGGCTCTTCGCCGGGTTCGACGTGGCCCTTAGGAATCGTCCAGCGGTTCTTAGCGTCTTTGATAAGTAGAATCTGCAGGCCGCCTTTTTCGTCGCGGCGGAAAATGATGCCGCCCGAAGTAGTTTCGCGGACAACCTCATCGATGGTTGGTCGATGTTTGGTAACGAGCTTCTTGATGCCCTGAATTGGCTTTGGTCGCTGCATTATTTTTTGACCACCTTCTTGGCTTTAGCTGCTTTAACTGCAGCTGCGGGCTTCTTGACTGGTGCTTTCTTTTTGGCTGCTGGTTTTGCTTTAGCTGCAGACTTGGATACGGGCTTGGTTTTGATCGGTGCAACGGCAGCTTCGCGGCTACGCAGCACGGTACCGAGCACACCATTCACAAACTTTGATGAATTGTCGCCACCGAAGGCTTTTGCCAACTCGACGGCTTCGTTAATAACAACTTTTGGCGGCACATCGGCTTCGTTCTCTAGTTCGTACAGACCAATACGCAGGACGATACGATCCATGCGCGCAATCTGATCGATAGGCCACTCCGGCGCGACTGGCTGCAAAGTAGCATCGAGCTGTTCGGCTGATTTGCTGACACCTTTAACCAAGTTCTTGATAAACTCAACATCGTCAATTGTCTCTTGGTAGCGAGCGATGTTGCGCGCCAGCACGGCCTCAATGTCAAATTCGGTATCGTTGGCATCAAGACGAAGCTCCTGCTCATAGAGCGTCTGGAGAGCGATGATGCGACCGAGGTGACGGTTGGAAGCCATATTGTTAATTTTCCTTTTTAGGTGCTAAAAGACTTAGACTTTTGCAGATTCGCGCTTGGTAGTGCGGATTTTAACCGGTGAAGTAGCGTTGACTTTGCGGGCCAGTTTTAACACCAAGTGGCTGCGGCGGGTGCCGGTCTTTCTGGGGCTGGTTCGTTTCTTTGGCTTACCCATGGATAAGTATCTCTTTCTTTACGTTAACAAAACTTAGGTCTATTTTAACGGATTTCAGCTGTTTTCTCAAGAGCTAATGCTATTTAAACGACGAAGCTGACCAGTTTGCCGGCCACGTAGATGGTTTTGCGAATGGTTTGACCTTTCAAATATCCGGCGACTTTGTCGTTAGCTTTGGCGGCATTCACGGCCTCATCTTCAGTAGCGTCAGCGGCGATCTGGACTTCTCCGCGCAACTTGCCGTTCACCTGAATAGCGATAGTTAAGGTATCCTCAACCAGGTATTTTTCGTCGTAAGCGGGCCATTCACTGGTGTGAATTGAGCCCTCTTGGCCCAATTGCTCCCACAGCTCTTCGGCGATGTGAGGCGCGAATGGCGCCAACAGCTGCAGCATTGATTCCAAAGCCCACTGCCATTCAACAGAGGCGTATTTATCTTCGGCCTTAATGCGGTACAGCTCATTTAAGCACTCCATGAGCGCAGCGATCGCGGTGTTAAAGCTCAACACGTGCAAGTCGGCGCTGACTTTTTTGATCGTTTTGTGGACGATCTTCTGCAATTCGGGCGATTCGGCAGTGCCGCCATCGCTCTCGCTGAACTCTTGGACCAGTGTCCAGATGCGCTGCAGGAAGCGGTTGGCTCCGCCCATACCTTCGACGCTCCAGGCTGCGGCTTGATTCCACGGACCCAGGAACAGCTCCATAATGCGGACCGTGTCGGCGCCATAGCCCTGGTCAATTAAGACACCGGGTTCGATGGTATTACCCTTGCTCTTGCTCATTTTTGAGCCGTCTGGCGCCAAGATCATGCCCTGATTACGCAGGGTTTTGAATGGCTCCTGGAAGTTTATGAGGCCTTCGTCGTACATGACTTTGGTCCAAAAACGGGCGTACAGCAAGTGCATCACAGCGTGCTCGGCACCACCGATGTAGTCGTCGACTGGTAACCATTTTTTAGCTTTTTCGGGATCGAAAGGCGCCTGGTCGTTATGCGGATCGGCAAAGCGTAGGAAGTACCAACTAGAGCAGGCAAAACCGTCCATGGTGTCGGTTTCACGTTCGGCCGGGCCGCCACACTTAGGGCAGATGGTGTTCACAAACTCAGGCACGTTGGCCAGCGGGCTGCGGCCATCGCCGCTTGGCTCATACGATTCAATTTCTGGCAAAACCACCGGCAACTGATCTTCCGGCACGGCCACTGCACCGTCTTTTGGACAGTGAATAATCGGAATCGGCGCACCCCAGTATCGCTGGCGGCTGATCAGCCAGTCGCGCATTTTGTAGTTCACTACTTCTTTGCCGGCCTCTGTCTTGGCCAGATCGATGACGATTTTTTCTCGTGCCTCCTGGCTAGCTACGCCATCGTAATCGCCGGAGTTAATCATAGTACCTTCTGCATGAGTAAATTCGTCGTCAGCGGCATCATTTTGCACGACTCGGACAATTGGCAAATCAAACTTCTTGGCAAAATCGAAGTCGCGCTCGTTGTGAGCTGGAACGGCCATAATCGCACCGGTGCCGTAACCGGCTAGGACGTAATCGGCAATCCAGATTGGCACTTTGGCACCGTTAACCGGGTTGGTAGCATAGGCGCCAGTGAATACGCCCGACTTTTCACGGTTAGTTTCTTGGCGCTCAATGTCGCTCTTGGCCTGAGCTTCTTGAACGTAGGCTTCAACGGCGTCTTTTTGCTCAGCAGTCGTGATGCTTTTGGCCACTTCGAGCTCTGGCGCCACAACCATAAAGGTCGCACCGAATAGCGTATCTGGACGCGTCGTGAATACAGTTAATGTCTCGTTTGAGCCATCAACTTTGAAGTCAATTTCGGCACCCTTAGATCGCCCGATCCAGTTGCGTTGCATAGATTTGATGGCCTCGGACCAGTCCAGGTCTTCCAGGTCTTCGACTAAGCGGTCGGCGTAGTCGGTAATCTTGAAGAACCACTGCTTGAGCAGCTTTTTCTCGACGACATGGCCGCAGCGCCAGCAACGGCCATTTTCTACTTGTTCGTTGGCCAGCACAGTTTTATCGTGCGGGCACCACCATTGCAGGCTTTCTTTTTGGTAGGCCAGGCCTTTGTTGAATAGCATCAAGAAAAACCATTGTGTCCATTTGTAATACTTGGGGTCAGTGCTGTCGATTTCGCGCGACCAGTCGTAGCTGAAGCCCATCTGCATCAGCTGCTCCTTGAAACGCTTGGTGTTTTCGTCGATAGCTACGCGCGGACTGACATTGTTTTTGATAGCGTAATTCTCGGCGGGCAGGCCAAAGGCGTCCCAACCCATCGGATGCAGCACATTGAAGCCCTTCATGCGATTGTAGCGGGCGATGGCATCACCGATAGTGTAGTTCCGGACGTGACCGACGTGCATAGCGGCGCCACTCGGATACGGGAAATACTCGAGGACATACTTTTTAGGCTTCGTGGATTCGTCGGAGGCCTGGTAAATTTTGTCGGCTTCCCACTGGGCTTGCCACTTTGGTTCAATGTCTTTTGGGTTGTATCGTTGCATAATTACTCCCATTATAACAGATACGGAGCTATAGCCTTGTCCGTCAATGTATACTGTTAGGATGGCGAACATTATTGTACTAGCTGGCGGAAGCTCCGATGAACGAGCTGTTTCACTACGATCAGGGGTCGCCGTTGCTAGAGCACTGCAAGCTGGCAACCACAATGTCCAAGTCATGGATCCAGCGGATGGTCTTGATAATAAAATAGCCCGGCTGAAAGCTGCCGATGTGGTCTTCCCTGCTCTCCATGGCGTAGGCGGCGAAGATGGTGTCTTGCAAAAATTCTTTGAAGATAACGATATTTGTTATGTTGGGAGCGACAGTGCCTCATCGACGCTTTGCTTCGACAAGGCTCGCTACACTGTACTTCTAAAAGAACACGGCATACTCGTACCAGATACTGCATTAGTGAATTTTGATCAATACCAACAGTCGGCCCTCAGCCAAAGACCATACGTATTAAAACCAAATGATGGCGGCTCCAGTATTGATACATTTATTGTGCGTGAGCCGCACCAGGCTGACAAGCAGGCAATCAGCGAAGCTTTTAGCCGTCATGGCAGTTTACTGTTACAAGAATTAGTCACCGGCACCGAAATCACAGTGGCAGTTTTGGGCAGTCTCAGCTTGCCGGTTATAGAAATTATTCCACCTGCCGACCAGGAGTTTGATTACGAAAATAAGTATAATGGTGCCACGCAGGAGCTCTGTCCGCCAGTCAACGTCAACGAAGATGTGCAAGCTAAAGCTCAGGCTCTTGCCAGTGAGATCCACGGCATGACTGGTTGTCGTGATATGTCACGAACCGACATGATTGTTGACCCAAGTGGTGAGCTGTATGTGCTCGAGACCAACACCATACCCGGGCTAACTGATCAAAGCTTGCTGCCTAAAGCAGCGGCCGCAGGTGGACTCGACATGTCTGCATTGTGCCATCGTCTGGTTCTTACGGCGCTGGAACGTTCTCGGGGAACTGACTCTTTTTAATGCCAAGCCAGTGAGCTGACTGGCGAACTAATTTGCTCTTATCGGCAGGATTCTGCAGCAAAAACTTCAGTGCCTCTTCAGAAAATACGCCATTTTGCGAGCCCTTAGCCAAGACGACGGCGCCCGGCTTAAGCTGGTCTCTTACATACGCTCCAGCCTCGTAGGGACTGGTAAAGCTCATGACGGTACAACCTGCTTTCTGAGCTGCAGGAGCCAAATACTCCTCAGCAACATCACCAATCGTGACTACCAGATCAAGTTTGGTCGAATCACAGTACGCGCCAATAGCGATATGCTCATCATTACTGATTGTGCCAAGCTCGTTCATTGTTCCCAGGATCGCGATGCGCTGCGGCGCTTCAACGGAGTAGAGCACCTCCAAAGCAGCCCTAACAGCAATCGGGCTGGCGTTATATGTGTCATCAATCAGTAGCGACTGGTTAAGGCCCGGTAAGACCTGCGATCGACCGGCCACTGGCGTGACTTGTGCGATTCCTGCCGTAATTGATTCATCGCTGTAGCCCAGCTGCTTTCCAACCACAGCCGCCGCCATCACTGCTTTAGCGCCCTGCATCCCCAGTAGCACCGTTTGTAGCACTAGCGACTCATCTCCATCGTTAATGACCAGCTCCTGACCCTGCAAGTTAGTCTGTTCACGCTTACTAAGCCAATAGGTTGCCTGCTCCTTGCTGCCGTACGACAAATAGTTGATGTCTGGCAAATACTTATGCGGAATATCGTCAACGTTCAACAGCGCCTGCTTTGAAAAGCCGAGTGGCACTAGCTCCTCCTCCGCAACGGCATTGAGCGTGCCGAAATACTCCATATGCTCAGCTGCGATTGAAGTAACGACCGTTATGTCAGGATGCAGGTATTCAAATGCTACCAATTGGCCAGGGCCATCAGTCCCAAGCTCTAAAACAGCAATTTTATAAGGGTACTGGCTGCGGATCGCTCGTTCGTTGGCTAGCAATATCTTAAACCAGGCCAGCACGTTAAAAATAGACGGCTCTGTGCGACCAAAAAGCACCAGTGGAACCGTTAGTCGATCGTTGTAATTACCATCCTGATAGATGACTGGCTGGCTATGATTAAGCATTTTAGCGATCGCCAGCTTAGTTGAGGTTTTACCAACGCTGCCAATAACAGCTACTATTTTAATCTCGTGTCTTTTGCGAAGCCGTTTTACTTGGCTTTCCAACAGGACGCAAAGTATGGTTTTACCGATATGTTTGATAGTCATAGCTACGGTTTAGTATAGCAATAAAAAAGACTGACGCATGCAGTCAGTCTTTTTAGTTGGTGGGCGAGGAGGGACTCGAACCCTCAAGGCCGTGAAGCCAGCGGATTTTAAGTCCACCGCGTATACCAATTCCGCCACTCGCCCGTTGTAGCATGGAGGCACCTACGGGATTCGAACCCGTGTACGCGGTTTTGCAGACCGCTGCCTAACCACTCGGCCAAGGCGCCATCTATGTACAGAAGCGTATTATAGCGTAACCTGGCCTCGAGGCGAAGCAGTTAGCTGCGCGGCGGTCGTGGCTGGGGAGTCAAAACGACACGAAGCAGCTCCCGGGCGGGCTGCCTATGATTTGGTCGGCCGCTAGAAGATGCTTGCATGTTCCCGTTAAGCCTGTCTGGCAGATCCGGTACTGCTTGCAAGCCCTGGCTGTTATCAGCTGACCACGTGCCATCGTACTCGCTACCTGGCTCCTCATCAGAAGGGCGTAATTCATCGACTAACGGTCGTGCGGCTTGAACTGCACCACCAACGACTTTGTCAGCACCCCTATAAACTCGCATGGCTACGATTGCAGTTACCAACGCAGACGCATTAGTAGCCAACGCCCCCGCATTATTCGCAATTTTTAAATATTTATCTATTGATAATTTTGGCAAAGAAACCTCATACAAAGCAAAAGCTCCTTATACACATCTATAAAATTTGGTGAAGTCGAGTCTAATTAATCAAGTAAAGTAATGTTCTAGCTTAGAATTGTTCGCGCTTACTGACAGTAAGATATTTAACTGACACCCTGTTAAGTTATTTATTTCACAACAAGCAATTAATTATTATACCATACTCTGTCAAATTATTCAAGATTTTACGTCTGTTTTGGGGTGTTGTGGCTTAGGGTGTTTGGATTTTTCTTTGTGGAGCTTTTGGATCAGGCCATCGCTTGATTTCTTAAAATCTTTTTTGAGGAATTCGGATTCTGCTTTTTTGTGTTGACCGATCAAAGCATTGCCGCCAACCACTTTGTTATTCTTTAGGCCTTTGACCTCATCTAGCTTCTTGGTCAGTGTCGCCACTTTGGATTTGGAGCAGTTGAGCGGAGATTTTTCGAGGTATCGATAGTCGCCTATTTGCTTATTAACCTCTTTGTCGGTCGCGGCGTGCAGAGCGTCGTACTCGTACAGACTTTCGCGAGTCTTTTCGGCGTCTTTGGGAATCCACTGCCCGGCGTAGCTGATGCGCGTCGCCCATTTTTTATGGACAGCCGTGTATTTGTCATTCTCGGATTTTTGATAGATTTCCAGCAATTCAGATCGATAGTTAAGCTTGGCGACCTTCTGCTCACAGGTTTCGCTGGAAGCCGCAGATACCAACGATGGAGCAAAGACAGCAATCGCCGCCACCAGGCAAAAAGCCAAAGCCAGTAGATATTTACGGCTCACTATTTCTTGTCCTCGGGCTTGTCAGGATGAACAATAAATCTTGGTTGTTCCATAGGAGTAATTGGTTGAGCGACGTCAGTAGGTTGCGATGGAGGAGCAGTCGGCTGAACGAAGTATGACTGGTCTGCCGGTGGAGTCGGAGTTGTGGTTGGGGTTGAGGTCGTTGATTGCTGGAACGATATAAGGTCGACATCACCACCATATGGCATGGCGTAACTGGCAACCAGCCGCCTTCGTACGATCGTCCTGGCTGCCACGCCAAGAACTACCAGCAGCATTAACGTTACTACCGGCGTTACGGCACTCGGTGAACCACCCTTCTGGTTAACAAGCGCTAGCTTGAGGATTCGCTTTGATTTTACATTGTACGTTGTCTTGTGAGCCCCCTTGGTCTTTTTGGCGCTACTGTATTTTAGATTGCCTTTGCTGGCGGTAGACTTGCTGGAGTCAGTCTCGCTGGTTGGAATCAGCTCCCAATCCGTGCCGTCATAGCCGTAGAGTTCTGTGTCATCGGTCACCTCTCCTTCGTCAATTTCTAATGAGTAGTCGAGGTCCTCGCTAAACTCTTCCTCGCTCTCACCGGCATCATTTGTACAAACTGGAGAGTATATACTTCCTATTACGGGACCGATGGCATTAAGCGTATCGCTGCCCGTACTGTCGGAACCGCTGATATCACAAGCAAGATCTTGGCTTGCTGCCCCGGCTGGGATACTTATGCCGGCGGCCTTGTCTTCACTAGTAATAGATGTACTAGCCGGATTACTGGTAGTAGCAGGAGGATCGGCGTCGGGGTCTGTGCCTTGAACGTTACTGACCGGTTTCGTTACAGTAATTTCGACGCTCTCTGAATCTGAAGTGTTAAATTCGGCATCAGTGGCAGTCACTAGATAGACGTAGGTTTTCGGGTATTCTAAGTCTTCGGAAAGATCGAGTGCGGTGAGGCCATCGGTCGTGTCCCCAACGATATCTGGTGCATCGGTTGAGTCTTTTACGACTCGCTCAACATCGTAGACGATCGCCTCTCCAGCCGGATTGCCCGTGGAAGCATCCCAACTCAAGGCTACTGAACCTGAATCATCCTGAACAGCTTTGAAGTTTTTGGGTACTGACGGCGGGATGTCGTCCACGCCTGGTTCGGGAGGTTCTATTGCGTTTTTGATCGCTGTACCACCTTGAGGATTCGCCGCGTTAAGCGCCGCAGCTGCCTTTTTTGACGCTTCGCTGTCGTCGGCTGGATCATACCTGGTTCCTTTTTGTGTGATAACTTCCTTAACGCCTGAGCTATTGGCAGCTTGGCTCAAACCGTTCTTAAACAGCATAATTTCTAGTGTTGTTTCTTGGTCTTTCTTTACGTTAAACGCTTCGGTAACTGCACCCTCAGTGCTTGTATTGCCCGATAAGAATTTTGAGCCACTCGGCCCGGTAATTTGAAAACTCTTGAATGATAGTCCTCTTGGGAGCTGAGCATAACTGAGTTGGTATGCCTCGGTGTTATCGGCATCTGAGCCGGTCCAGCAACCCGTAAAATGAACTTGGCCGTAGTTAGCGCCAGAAGCCGGTCCAGAGGAGCTCGTCGTCTGATTATAATCGGGGCAGTTGTGAGCTTTGTCATCTGTGGCGTAACCAGGATTAGCCGACTTAATATGGACCTCAATACCGCCCAGTCGCGTCCTCTTTCCGTCAGCGCCGTAGACATAGGTCGTGACCTGAACGCTGCCCTTTCTTTGGTCAGCAGGATTGACCGTGGGGGCCCCAGGGGCTGGAGCCGCGGGCGAGGCCGGAGCTTGAGTGCCTGGCGTAGTCGTGGAGCCCGGGGCTGGGCTCGCTGGGGCAACCGCAGTGACATCACGCTTCAGGATAATGGCATACGAAGTGGGGTTAGTGTATGGATTAGCATTACCTGGATTAACCGTAAACTGATCAGGTATTGGGTGCGGGCTGTAAGCACTACGGCTGTAGCCAGCCTTGGAAGCGGACAGGAGCATATAGTCTCGGGGGCCATTCGTGAGATTTGCTGTCTGGCATCTAAAACGCACGTGCCCACCTGCAGTACCCTCTTTCCATTGACGACCGTTATAGCTGGTACACATACCGCCGCTAACAGGCCCGATCGTAATGTCGACACCATCAATTGGCTGCCCAGCCGTATCGACAACACCAAAGTCCATCACGCCATCGTTCCCGGCTGTTTCTGGCTGTGATGGCGCAGGCGTTGGGGCTGGCGTTGGAGACGGGCTTGGCGCCGGGGCAGGAGCTGGAGTGTCGTCGTTCATCGCGATATATAGGGTCGTACCCCCGGAGGCAACATGAAAGCCACCCGTAACATCATGGTTCGTAAATGAACCAGCATATGAATAGCCCGAGCGGGTAGCGGCAGCCAGGTAATAGGTTCGCGCTGTCCCGTTTAATGCAAGATCACAGTTCATAATCAGGTTGCCGTTACCATCGGTGCTCCCGGGATCGCTTCGACACGATATGTCGTTACCACCAGCATGGCGAACTGTTACATTCACATAACCGAGGCTCGTGCTATACCCGGTACCAACATAGGTATGGATGGTCAAATTGGCGGTTGGAGTGGCGGCTAAGCTAGCGAGCGTCAGCTTTACGCCACCTGCACCCACAAGCCCAACCACGAGAACTATAGCCGCGTAGTGCAACCAGCCCGCCGAAGCAAAAGAGAGCACTTTGCTTGCTCTTTTAAAACGATTACCAATTTTTATTTTTTTCATGTAACCTAACAGATTAACAGTCTTATGCTTATACGATAGCCACGATCTGTTAACATGTCAAGCTTTATGCCTAATTTGAAAGTACAAAACTTAACTGAGTAACACACCACATAAGCTCACAGTGTAATCATCATTATAAATCTCAAAAGAAGAAGGGGGTGTTCTATGAAAGCAGTTGTCTACAATGGACCTAGGGATGTTAGCGTCAAGGACGTTCCTGATGCAAAAATTGAGGAGCCTACAGATGTACTTGTAAAGATAACCAGTACCAATATTTGCGGATCTGACTTGCACATGTATGAAGGCAGGACGAGCTTCGAAAAAGGCAGAGTCTTCGGGCACGAGAACCTTGGCGAAGTTGTAGCAGTAGGTTCGGACGTGGATAAGATCAAGGTCGGCGATATGGTCGCTATACCGTTTAACGTAGCGTGCGGATACTGCAAAAACTGTGAACGTGGTTTTACGAGCTACTGTTTGACGATGCAGCCAGACCCGAAACTTGCGGGAGCGGCGTACGGCTTCGCGGACATGGGACCGTACCAAGGCGGACAAGCGGAGTTACTACGGGTGCCGTACGGCGACTTTAACTGCTTGCGGCTCGGCGAAGACGCCCGGGAAAAGCAGAGTGATTACGTTATGCTGGCCGATATTTTCCCAACCGGATACCATGCCACCGAGATGGCTGATGTGCAGCCGGGAGATTCGGTAGTCATTTACGGAGCAGGCCCGGTTGGGCTGATGGCTGCTTACTCTGCGGACATAAAAGGTGCGGGCAAGATTATGATTGTGGACCGGCACGCAGATCGGCTTAAGCTGGCCGAGTCGATCGGAGCAATCCCGATAGACGACTCCAAGGTTGACCCTGTGGAGTTCGTTCTTAACGAAACAATGGGCCTGGGAGCAGATAAAGGTTGCGAATGTGTGGGTTATCAAGCACATGATCCGTCTGGCGAAGAACACACGGAGATGACGCTTAATAACCTAGTGAAGTCTGTACGCTTTACGGGCAGGATCGGCACAGTTGGAGTATTTATACCAAAAGACCCGGGAGCCAAAGATGAATTGGCACAGCAAGGGAAGGCCGTATTCGACTTCGGTCTATTTTGGTTCAAAGGTCAGACAATGGGCAATGGCCAGGCTCCGGTCAAGCGGTACGATAGGCAGCTCCGCGACCTAATAGCCGGCGGCAAAGCCAAGCCTTCATTTGTTGTCTCTCACGAACTTCCTCTCGATGAAGCACCGAACGCCTACCAACACTTTGATAACCGCGACGACGGGTGGACCAAGGTCATTCTCAAGCCTTAGGCAATAAGCAATTGGCGCAGTGGGTAGTAAACATTACCACGGTCGCTTGGTCGTCTCGGTGCCAGCTTGAATTTCTTGGCTACCGTACACAAACGCTCGTTTGTTCCAAAACTCTTTGCTTCTAACGGTAGCGTCAGGCGCATTAGGAAAAGGCTCATCATCACCCGAAAACGTGCCGATCCAGGTACTCGAGAGTACGTATGAGCCGTCATCTTGCTTAACTAAATGCAGTGCAACATATGAACACGGATCGCCGTGGCGTGATTTTACAAATGGTGCATGCCCTTCTTTGTCACGGTTTTTTCGTATTCCGTACACTACTTCGTCTGTGCTATCTACATCTACAACGTCGGACGTACCGACTATCCGGCCCATGTCTATCTCAGTCCCAATACTATCCTCTTTTAGAGTCATATTTTGTATGGCTTCGATAACCAGGTCTTTTAACTGCGGCGTGTCTTCAAGGTGCGTTGCGGCATGCGAATGTATTGGATCGTACGTTACTCGTTTGCCGTTTTTGGAAGTACAAAGAAATATTTGATTTGACATAACTTAACTATAACAAAAAGCCTTCCAAAGAAGTCTTTTTGAGCAATTCTGTCTAAGCGAGAATAAGGCTTTACGCAATCGGTTTGGTTGCCAGCTTTTGCTGTAATGCTCTAGCATAGTCAAGTAAGTTTGAAATCTTGGTCGGCGAGATGAGATTTGCATCGCCCTCTACTGTTACAAGGCTACCGTTAATTTCTATGTTCCAATGTGAACGCTGGCCAAGGTCAAGAAGATACGCCATTACGTCGGGCGTAAGCACACTGAGCGTTTCAGGTGCCGAGCCTTGCGGTGCATATACATCGAAGTGCTCGCTAAAATCCCCTTCCAGCGTAAACTTCTGCAGACCTGCAGGCGGGGCAATGCTACCAAATCGACTGTGATTCAATACGAGCACTTGTCCGAAACTCTGCGGTACCCGAAAGGCTGCTATAGCGTAGACCATTTGCTGCACCATGGATTGATTGTCCGTAGTCGTAAGTAGTCGGTTATTAACCCCGTTGATGGCGCGTACGCTGTCATCATATCTAAAGAAAACTATGCCTTGCGCTTGTACGTTATAAGCCATTTGATAGGAGTGCCCGACCGAATCAGGTCGATTGCGCAAATAGCTCGGCACATAATCGCCGAGGGTGGTGTCATCAGTAGCAAGTGCCTGCCAACCATTCTTTGCGGCCGCAACAGCCATAGCCTTTTTTTGTCGTGCAGCAATGTAAAAAACCAACCCAAATAAGGCCGCAAACCCGCCAAGTAACGCAATCACAGTAAGACCTGAAAGGGGACTATTAGTGGTATCCAGTGTTTTTGCAAAAGTATTCATATTTTTGAAGATTTACTTTAGCATAACATAGAGCTAGCTAAATTCTAATGTTAAGAAAATTATAACAAACACCTCCTTTTACAGAGGTCATCGCAATTGACATGATTCGAATAAGCAACTAAATGGTTGCATTAATTATAAAAACGCTATATGTTACTTGTAGCAGACGTAATCATTTAAGAAACTAGCAAAGGAACCAGCCATGCAAGACACTATCGTTCGAGAAATCACCGTTAAAGCCGCAAAGGAACGAGTATATAAAGCCATTACCGATCCTGAGCAAATCATTGCATGGTTCCCTGATGCGATAGAAGGAACTCTAGAAGCTGGCCAGCGGCCCATCTTTACCTTCACCAAAGAAAACCATAAGACCCAGATTTATGTTGAGGCAGCTAACCCTTTCGAATACTTCGCCTACCGCTGGGTTCCGGGTGGCACTGGCATTATCGGTGATGTGTTGACCGTGCCAAATACGCTCGTTGAATTTCATATCGAAGAATTGGGAGAAGAAACAAAGATTACGTTGAAAGAATCAGGCTTCTCATCACTACCATCCGAGGTGGCCGAAAAGAGCTTTAATCAAAACTCAGGAGGCTGGGGATATATGATGGGCCGGCTTGAGAAAGCGCTGAATCAAGCCTAATGGCTGTAACGGAACTATTCCGAGCTTTGGGAGACCCTACTCGATTAGAAATGGTACGGAGGCTTTCGAGTGGAGCTCCGCACACTATCACTTCGGTTTCGAGCGGGCTGCAAATTAGCCGTCAGGGCGCGCGAAAACACCTCCAGATATTGGCTGACGCAGAAGTAATTATGCTGGAACCTAGAGGGCGAGACACCGGTGTCCGTCTCGACCGGGATACGCTCGAACAGGGCAAAGCCTTTATTGCAGAACTTGAACTTCGTTGGGACACGCGACTTGAGGCTTTGCGCAGCTTCGTCGATGACGAGTAACTGGCCGCCAGATCAATAAACAAAAAGCTCCCGATCAAGGGAGCTTTTCTAATTGTCAAATTGGTGCAGCATTGTTAACCAAAGCGTAACTCAATTACGCTATGTAGTGATATCAAGCAAACGAACCGGTCTTAACCTCGCCGGATCTTTTATAGTTGGCTAGAATGACGCCACTTGGTAAAGCCTGAGAGTCTATTAACTCAAACGCGGCAGGGATCGTTCCCTCTGCGAATAAACGCTTTCCGGTGCCAAGTGTAACGGGGAATATTCTGAGCCGTAGCTCATCAACCAGGTCGTCCTTTAGGAGGGTCTGTAAAAGCTTAGCGCTGCCGTGCACCTGAAGCATCGGGCCGTTCTCTTTTTTCAAGGCTTTAAGTTTAGCTACAACATCACCATCTATAAGAATTGATTCTTTCCAAGTAAGGTCTACGCCTTTATCTGATACTACGTATTTTTTGGCTTTATTGAATGGGTCGGCTATCGGACCTTCACGTTTGGGCCAATAACGAGCAAATATCTCATACGTCGTCCTGCCGAGTAGCATATCAAATGGCACACTTAGTTCTTTGTTGATTATAGGGCCGAAAGTTTCATCCACATATGGGAAGCTCCAGCCTCCGTATTTAAAACCTTCTGCGGTGTCCTCTTTTGAACCGCCGGGCGCCTGCATAACCCCGTCAAGACTGACCATCGTAAAAACAACTATTTTTCTCATACCTTTATTTTAACATCTGCAAAGAACTTCTATGTAGCATCGGAATTGGTGCTGCATTATTAGTGAAAGTGTAACTGTATTACAGAGTGGTTCGGTCTAGTTTGATCCGACAGATGCTATGCATGTTTAGCAGAGTTGAAATTATGCTACTTACTCTAATGCTCGGTGCATATGCCCGTCTTGGGACTTTGTGTACTCATAAGACTCGCGCACAATTTGTTCAAGGATTGGTAGCTCTATATCGTGCAGCCGTTTAATGTACACACAAACTCTGCTAGTCGTATGTTTGCCCAGTCGTGCCAATAATTCAGAGTGGCGTACCGTGCCGTCCATAAGGTAAACAGTTATCTTATCTTTTCTTGGATAAAAACCAATGGTCTGACTGTCGCCTTCGCGTCCGCTGTCGTATTTGTAATGATAGGTATCAAACCCAATAGTGCCCACGTTCCACATCTTTGGCGTTTGGCCGCTTATTCGCTGCATCATTTCAATAAGCACTCGGCAATCTTTTACGGTTTGTGCGTCCTGAAGTGAAGCAATATACGTATCGACTGCTTGGTTAGTGCTCATAGACTTATATTAGCAGATACAAATGTATTTTTATGTTACAAAGAAATTGATGCTGCAATTGTGTATTTACGACGCAATTTTAGCTTTGGTTGACTTCACGCACGAGATCAGCGAGCTGTTCATAGTCAACCGACTGTCCATCACGTATATCAACTGTCTTGCGATCACCGTTGCCCATCGAGCGTAAAAAGCCTTTTATTTCAGGGATTTTGGTTGC
>JAQBRQ010000048.1 GCA_028286385.1 Candidatus Saccharimonadota bacterium | reverse complement strand
TTGGTGTACCCGACAGGATTCGAACCTACGACCTTCGGCTCCGCAAGCCGACGCTCTATCCAGCTGAGCTACGGGTACAAACTGTTTGCGCAACAGGGGTCATTGTAGCACGTTCTAGAGATAAAAGCTAGTCTGGTACAATTAACCAGTCGCGGATCGTGGAGAGGTGACCGAGTGGTTGAAGGTGCTGCTCTCGAAAAGCAGTGTACCGGCAACGGTACCGAGGGTTCGAATCCCTCTCTCTCCGCCAATTGAATTATTGAATCAGACGGCTGCGCGGGCGCGGCATTTTTTTAGGAACAGGTGGGGCAGGTTCGGCAGTTTGATCTGCTGTCACTGGTTTAGCCGGTGTTGCTGCTTGCTGCTGTGGCTTCTTTGGGCGGGCGATATCCATAGTTGGGCCTTTGGCTGGTCGAGCTAGTTGTATGTCGCGTACTGTCGCTGTTGGTTCAACCGGAAGCACCGGTTGGGTTGGCTCGACCATGGCCTGCGGCACACCAGGCGTCCCCTTAGAAGCTGAACGCATCTTAAAGTATAGAGCCACCAAAGCTAAGCCGATTATCACAAAGACAATGCCAATATAGAGGTCGACAGTAACCAATTGCTTCTCGAGCTGATGGGCAGCATCAATCAGCGGTTTCTGGACATCGGTTGTTTCAGCGCCTGTGAATACCTTTGTCTCGAGCTTATTAAATAACGTATCCGATACGAACTTTGTAGCAATCAGCAGGATGCCAACGAGCGTAAAGGTCAGGCCGACTCGTCGAACTCCCTTGCGGCGAACCGGCGCAATAAAAATGACACCCAGCGCTGTTATGAGCGCTAAGATACCGAATATAAGGGGTGCTTTTTGCAGTAGTTGGTAAACTTGAGGCGCCTTTGAGAACTTTTCGTAATACGGCTTGTTTTGCTCGGATTGGCCATTAATCTTAAGCGTATTGGCGGTAACAACTGGCTGCGTCAGGAAGTTACTGGATAAAATCTGGTTTACAACACGACTGGCCTCTGCTTGGGGCTGAACTGTTGCTGGCCGGCAGCTAATCGTCAAAGGGTCAACCGTTGCCAAAGACTGCAATTGCACTAGTTGCGCAGGGGTACACACAGGTAATTTTGACAGGTAATCCAAGACAGTTTGGCCGATCCGGGAGGCAAAACTTTGCTTGGCTGAACTTAGATCAAGCGTAAAATCGGGGGTCACCGTTGCTCCGTTGAGCCAACGGTAGTTACTGTTTATAAATGTTTCGGCATTCTGTTGCACCAGCTGTTCCGAAAAAACTGATTTGGCAATTGCCTGCACCTGAGGATTATTCAATGACACTGAGCCGGCAGGTGCACCAGTCACATCAGAAGCCCGATTAATAGCGTAGCTAGCGATCTGATTGTAGACACCGCTGTTACGAAGCGAAGTTTCGACAGTTGCTGGTTTGCCAAGCGTGTGGTTGAGGCTGACGGCATAGGCTCCGCCGAGCAGAATAATAAATAATAGCGCCGCCAAACCCTGTACCAAAACTTTTCTAAACCCAACCATGAGCATATTGTACAGCACAGCCCCGCCCCGTGCCTACCGCTTATGTATTCGCTTAAGGCCTGCTGCCAGGGCTAGCAGCACCAGCCACCATAAAAGCGGCAGAAGCAGCCACTGCAGCCAATTAATGACACGCAGCGCGCTATACGGTGCTGGCTGGATAGCGTTGATGCGTCGAGCTGACAGTTGAATGCTCGCCGGTGCGGCCCTAGCCTTACGCGGACGAGTTAGACTATTAGCAAGGATTTTGGGGGTACCATCGGTATTTCCTTGTAGAGGCGTTGTAACGACAAAGTTTGCGATAGCAACGACGGGTCGAGGGCTCAGATTATTGCCTGACGCAATGCCATCCAAAGTGTTTTCGTTAACACCGCTGCCCTGCCCGCTCGGCGTTGTCGGCGGCTGGCCAATAAGGCTATCGCAGACGTCATCAATGCCATCCTGATCTTCGTCAACGCCGCTATTTATGGCGCCTGGGCAGGAGTCGGTTGTGTCGGGGATATCGTCACCGTCACTATCGGTATCGCTAGCCGGCACATAGATTGGTTGCGTGACATCGACTGGTTCGCCAGCTTGATTCTCTCCAATGATATCAATTGTGTGGCCACCAACTGGCGTTTCGCCCGGGATAGTAACGCTGTCTGATATATCACCGTCACCATCGCTCGTGACTGTGCCAATTAAGGTTCCACTGGCGCCGTCAAGACGAACGGTATAGCTTTTATGTGGCCTTAAACCGTTATCGACGCCAGTGGCATTAAGAGAGGTGGCTTTGCCGCGTTTAGCGATCGGCGGCGACAGGCGTGAGGCCGGAGCTTTGGTTGTAATACTGCGACCGGACTTCGGCTTACCTAACAGATTAGGAGTGACCGGAGGCGGAGGCATAGGCGCTGTGGTTAAGTTTTTGGTTTGTTTAAGTATGGCTTGTTCGATTAGTTCCTGTCCGAGAGCGTTCGGATGGTAGCTTTCCCTGCCAAAAACCTTGAGACCGAGCACGCCGGCATCCTTACCAGCTGTTAGGCCGTTGACTGCGACGTTATAGCTAGCGGTTTCGCAGAGGCGAAAGCCATACAATGCTTTGCTAATGTCGACGTATGTTACTCCAGCCTTGAGAGCGGCTTTTGCAACGCCGGCATTGATATAGGAGATTAGCTCCAGTGTAAACTCCAGTTCACTCTTATTGAGATGCACGTTGAGTCCGCATTTTCCGGTGTCATCTACCACTTGCGGATAGCCGATGGCGTACAACCGTGTACCTGGTGCGTCTGCCTGCAGCTGTTTATACAGAGCAGACCAGCGGGATACCGTTCGATCGACCAGTTTAGTGAGCTCCAAGCGATCTTCGTAGGTGTTGTAGCAAGTGTTATCACTCAAATGACGACTTACGTGGGGGATCACACAGTTTTGGACAATATCGCCAAACCCAATGTCGTTACCGCCAACTGAGACCGTTACTATCCTTGGCTGATATTGCTGAACAAAGCGTTGCTGCGAAATATACCCCGGTATAAAATTGGTCTTCACGCTAGTTAGCAAGGCTGGCTCGGACTCAGACAGCTGCGTAAAACTAAGACTATTCTGAACCTGCCCGCGGTAGCTATCACCGGTAGTGCCCACATCTTTGATGACTGCACCCGAGCAGGCCACCGAATGCCCTCCAAGCGGGCTAAACAGATCCCGCGTTAGCAGCAGCGGATATGATTTGGCCGACAGATGGCAGCTGTTGCTGGCGATATCGGTGCCGCTCAGATAGTCAAAAGCCCCTTCGCCTGACGTATATGAGTCACCGAGCCCCAGGTAATCAATCAAAGAGACAATGCTCTCGTTTGGTGCTAAAACGTATATACCACCACTGCTGGTATTGGTGGTACGGGCCTCAAAACTAAGCAAACCATTATTCACAAATCGCATATGACCAATTGATGTCAGCCCACTAATCTTTTGCTGCGCGAATGGTTGATAATTATATGACTGGCAATTCCCTGCTCCGCCATTGCAGGTTGTGAGGTCGTAGACCTTAAACGTCTGCGCAGCATAGTTGGCAATTGCCACATAACGTCCGTCATCACTAACAGCCACTCGAGAGCTGAGCAGCGCTGAACTCCCTGCCGTGCCAAAAGCCGGAGCAAATGCAACCGTATTGAGGGTAGTCAGATTGATGCGCACGAATGAGCCAGTCAACGTTTCCACGACCATCCAGCTGCCGTTGCTCGAAAACGCCATGGTTTCAGGGTTGATTATCAGGCGCTGGCCCGCTGCGTCATTGACCTGTATATCGGCCGGAGCAGTTAGCCTTTTGGCCGTCAGTTGGCCGATCGAGTTGCGCTCGTCCTGCATGCTACTCAACAGATTTCTATACATACTCAAGTACGTTCCGCCGGTGTTAAGTACGCCCATCGACACCAGATTGGATGATTTAGGCCATGGTGCCAATACTTGCTTCGAGGCATAGTGTAACAGCGGTAATCCTTCGTCGGTGCCGTTGAAAATAACGACGTTGTGATCGGTATCCATAAGGCCATAGGCCGTTTCCGTAAAGCAGCCAGTTTGCATAGTGCTGCTTTGTGGCGTGCGGTAATCAATCAAATTACAATCAAGATTACTCATAAACACCGGCTCGCGTTGCGCGGTGGCTATATCGCTCACTCGTTTGATTACCATGGCACTTGGAGCTGACCACTTAGGAGCTGGGGTACTTCCATCGGTTGCCTCTGTTAACGCTCCGGTAGCAATAGATAACCCAAACACCACAAGTAGCAATGCGCACAAGAGTCGCAAAAGAATTGTTCGTCGCCGAGTTCGCTGTTTCATTTGAGCCGGACTATGCGATGCCCGTACAGATGTCGCAAGCATAAGCGACCACAATTATGCGATATTTAAGATTAATTTAATGAAATCAAACGGTATACTAGAGGTATGTCCGACACAATTTTCACCAAAATCATCAACGGCGAAATCCCTTGCCACAAAATCTACGAAGACGAAAAGACCTTCGCCTTTCTTGATATCCGCCCCCGTCAGCCGGGGCACACCCTAGTTATTCCTAAAAACCCGGTCGAATTTGTTTGGGATTTGCCGGCTGAGGACTATGCCGCTTTGATGGCCACCGTGCAAAAAGTGGCCAAACGCATCCGCGAAGTTATGCCCGCCCCTTTCGTCGGCGAGGAGATTGTTGGGGTTGATGTACCGCACGCTCATGTGCACCTCATCCCCTTCTCTACTACCTATGAGCTCATACAAGAACCATCAGCAACAGATTTACCAAGCAATGACGAACTAGCCGAAGTAGCCAGAAAACTGGCTTTCTAGGGTACAATAAGCATATGAATTTTCTGTATGCACTCTTCTTCGGCGCCGGCGTCGCAGCTTTTGCCTACACCAAGCTTGGCCGTCGCGCCGGATATGGCAACACCAAAGATGTCGTCACTATTTCGGCAGTGGCTTTTGTCCTATCGAGCATCTTCTTCTACACCATTCTAGCTTTCATTATTGGCGCCTAAACTAGCCATTTAGTACTAGTTTTCGGTTGGTTTTGCGGCTTCTAGCTGGTATTATGTGGCTATGGATGAGAAAGGGTTGGGCAAACAATTACAGGCTGCGCGCCAAGCGGGCGGTTTTACGCAACAACAACTCTGTCAACGGGCTAACATTAGCTTCTCTACTCTGACCAAAATCGAACGTGGCGCTATCAAGTCGCCGTCAATTTTCACCGTACAATCGATCGCCGCCGCTCTCGGCATCGGCCTGGAAGAATTATTGGGCGCCGTCTCCCCTACCCTGCCTGGCCGCACGCTCCACAAAACCAAGAGTGGCGTCAGCTTTGTCTACTTCGATGTTAATGGTTGCCTGGTCCACTTCTACCAGCGCGCCTTTGCCCGCCTAGCGCAAGCTACCGGTGCCCCATCCGACATCGTCGAAACCGCCTTCTGGCACTACAATGACGATGTCTGCCGTGGCATCATGAGCCTGAGCGACTTCAACGCCAAGCTCGCCGACCGCCTCGGGGTCAGCGAGGTCAAATGGGAACAGTATTACCTCGAGACCGTCGAGCCAATCCTCCAGATGCAAGAAGTCCTCAAATGGGCTAGCGAGCGCTATAAAGTCGGCTTATTAACCAACATCATGCCGGGCCTTCTCGGTTCAATGCGACGCAGCGAACAATTACCGAACATAAGCTACGATGCAGTAATTGATTCCTCAGAGGTCGCAGCCATCAAGCCAGAATCTAAAATCTACGAAATCGCCACCGAGAAAGCCGGTGTTCCTCCCGGAGAAATCCTTTTGATTGATGATTCCCGCGTCAATTTAATGGCCGCAGAACGTATGGGCTGGCATGTGCTGTGGTTTGACGACTCCCGTCCCGAAGAAGCTGTTGAGCGCGTCCGCCAAGCGCTAGAAATGGCCGAATAGTCTACTCTGTCGGCATGATCGCGAAGCGTTGTGTCTCTTGCTCGAGCGTGGCCAATAAATCTTTGGCATCTTGCAGTTGCTGCTTGGTTTCATCAACAACCTCGCGGGGAGCGTTCTTAACATAATTTTCGTTGCCCAGGCGGTTTTCAAGTTGCGTAATAGCGGCCGCCTGCTGCCCTTGCTTGATCTGTAATTCTTTAAGATACGCTTGCGCAGTGCGAGCATCAATATCGAGCCAGGAACGATGCTTGGTGCTCGTGAGATAGACGCCCGTGCCTTCTTCCGTCTCTGTTACGTCTTGCAGGCGGGCGAGGCGCTTAATAGTACCGGCATTTTCCCAGATAAACGGTGCGTCATTGTAGTACAGCGTTACACCGGAAGCCTTGAGAGCTTTGAGAATAAAGCGGGTTTCGCTCACAATTGCCTGAATTTCGGTAAAATCGGCAGCCGACTTTTTATCATGATCAATAATATCTTTCAGCTCACGGCTGGCCAGGATAGAATCAGCCTCCCAGGCCAGAGTTTGCCAAATCGTCTCTGTTACAAACGGCGCGAACGGGTGCGTCAAAAGCAACACCGACTCCAGTAGGTAGGCCAGAAGCGGCTTATTAGGTTCGACCTTGCTTGCTTCGATGTACCAATCTGCAAAGTCGTCCCAAATGAAGTGATACAGCGTGTCGTAGGCTTCACTAAAGCGATACTTGTCGAGATCGTTAGAGATTTTAGTCTGGGCCTCGTCGAGCTTGCCTACAATCCAGTGGTCGGCCGCCGAGATAGGTTTGGCCCCTTCCCTGTCAGGGTTATCGCCTATTGTATCTTCAATGAAGCGAGCGATGTTCCACAGCTTGTTGCAGAAGTTGCGGTTCGTCAGAATTTTGGTGCGACCGACGCGCTGATCGTTGCCGGCAGACATACCCTGTATGAGCGCTAACCTTAATGCGTCAGTTCCATATTCCGGTATGACCTCCATAGGATCGATGATTGTCTCCGGGCTGCTCTTACTCATCTTGCGGCCGTTTTCGGTGCGAACCAAGCCGTGCAGGTAGACGTGTTTGAATGGCACCTGACCAGTGGCGTAGGTCGTAACCAGAATCATGCGTGCTACCCAGAAGAATAGGATATCCCAGCCGGTTTCGAGCACTGTCGTCGGGTGATATGTCTTAAAATCGATACTCTTTTCTAGCAGATCTTCCAGAGATAGTGATGGGTCTTTGGCTAAATTCTGATCAATGAGCGTGCTCCAGGTCCACATCGCCGAGCTGAACCAGGTATCGAGCGTATCA
This sequence comes from Candidatus Saccharimonadota bacterium, assembly GCA_028286385.1. Taxonomy (GTDB): domain Bacteria; phylum Patescibacteriota; class Saccharimonadia; order Saccharimonadales; family UBA4665; genus RYN-405. The sequence goes on along the minus strand of JAQBRQ010000048.1, from coordinate 19,348 downwards.
GGGTCCTGCTCCCAGTCGTGCCAGCCCTCGCTGGTATCTGTTGGCGGCTGCAAACCGGCGTAGGTTTCAGTTTTGCCATCAATGTTGGTACGATACCAGACCGGTACACGATGGCCCCACCAGATCTGGCGACTAATACACCAGTCGCGGAGATTGTCGATCCAGTGGAAATATACCTTTTCGAAGCGCTTTGGAATGATCTCGATGTCGCTATCGGTAATGACGCGCTGCATCGTCTGCTTCAGCGTCAGTTTCTCGCCTTTCCAGTCGACGGCCGGCTTATTTACGTCAATGAACCACTGCAGACGAATCTGTGGTTCAATAACACCTTTACCCCTGTCGTTGAGTGCAACATTGTGCGCATAGTTCTCGTCAACGCTCACTAGCAGGCCCTTAGATTCCAGCTTTTCTACGATTTTAGGACGGGCCTCGTGAATAGGCATACCGGCAAATTCTTTGGCGATTGGCAGAAGCTTCCCATGGAAGTCGATAATTTGCTGTTTGTCGAGACCGTGGCGTTCGGCGATGTCAAAGTCGGTCTGATCGTGCCAAGGTGTGATGGTCATGACGCCTGTTCCAAACGCTGGATCAACCGACTCATCTTTGATAACAGTGGCCGTTACCGGGCCATTAATCCACTCGGCCTGGAACTGGTCGCCGTGATTGTACTGCGCATAGCGCTCGTCATCGGGGTGCATAACGACGTATTTATCGCCGAATTTAGTTTCCGGACGTGCCGTGCCAATCTGGAAGGGACCGTAATGGAAGGTGTAAAATTTGCCCTGCTCTTCTTTGTAAACGACTTCGTCATCTGAGACGTTCGTTTCGAGATTGGGATCCCAGTTAACAATACGATTACCCCTGTAAATCAGGCCGTCATTGTACATTTTTACGAACACTTCATTAACTGTTCGGTTTAGCGACTCATCAAGCGTGTAGCGCGAGCGGGTCCAGTCAACGCTGGCACCCATTGCCCGGATTTGGGTGTTAATCGTGTCGCGACTATTGCCTACAAAGGCTCTGGTGCGCTCCAAAAAGGCCTCGCGGCCAATCTCGTGCTTGTTGGTTCCCTCATCTGTTAATTGCTTCTCAATGAGGGCATTTACAGGCAAAGCTGCATGGTCGGTGCCAGGCAACCAGAGAACGTCCTTCCCTTTGGCGCGAGCATTACGCGCCAGGATGTCCTGTAAGGTTACAAAGAGCGCGTGACCGATGTGGAGCGTACCGGTCTCGTTCGGTGGTGGCATGCTAATGCTGAAGTGTTCTTTAGTGCTATGTGGATCAGCGGTAAATGCCCCGCTCTTCTCCCATAGAGCATAGATATCACTCTCGTACTGGCCGGCTTCGTAGACTTTTGGTAATTTCATTACCACTATCATACCACCTCTGTAATAAGTCTGAAAATGTTCTTGGTTTCACGTGGAACGAAACTTACATCGACAGGTTCGGCTGAATAGCTAAAGTGTAAGGGTCGGCCGCTGGTTGCTCACGCATAGCCTTGAAGCAGCCAAGTGTAGCGACCATCGCGCCATTGTCGGTACATAGTTTCATGTCGGGATATTCGACAGGCAAGGGGAGTCGTTCGCTCAATTGTCGGCGTAATTCGGGGCTAGCCGCCACGCCGCCGGCAATCACCACGCTCTTAGGCGAATACTCTTCAAAAGCCAGTAACGCCTTATCGACAATGGTTTCGATGGCTACCTGCTGGAAGCTGGCAGCAATATCGGCCTTCTGCGCTTCGGACAGCCGCTCAGCAAGCTTAAAGGAAGGGAAGTCGTATCTTTCGCCTATTTGAGCCTGTGCGAGGCGTAGAACGGCTGTTTTGAGCCCAGAAAAGCTAAAGTCGTACTTGCCCATCTTGGCTTTCGGCAATTTGTACGCCCGCGGGTCACCTTTCAGTGCCGCTTTGGCCACTGATGGACCGCCAGGGTAGGGAAGGCCAAGAACCTTAGCGACTTTGTCGAAGGCTTCGCCGATGGCGTCATCCTGGGTCTGCCCCAGCAATTCATAATCGAAATGATCCTGGAACAGCGCTAATTGGCTATGCCCGCCCGATACAATAATCGCCAACATCGGGAACTCCGGCTGCCCACTTCGGAGTGGAACAACCTCGGCACCTTCCCCCGAAGACACAAAACGGCCTTCAGGCAAAGATGCCGAGGTTGTCGCCGACGTCTGTGGTGTAGGGGGTAGGGTGGCAACGTTTGACGTTTTGTCGGCAGGCCGTTTTGTGTCTGCCGAGGAAATGTCAAACGTTGCTTCAAGGAGGAAGTTAGCATAGACGTGGGCCTCAACGTGGTTAATAGCATACAGCGGCTTGTTATGAGTGATTGCTAGGGTCCGAGCCGTCATCACGCCAATTAACAGGCTACCACTGAGGCCAGCACCATACGTCACCGCAATACCGTCAATGTCGTCCCAGGTGCAGCCTGCTGCTTCCAGAGCCTCGGCTATCACCGGTAGAATCACCTCGATATGGCTGCGCGCGGCAATCTCGGGCACCACACCACCGTACTGGACATGCAAATCCATACTTGAGGCCACGACGTTACTTAGCAGGCGGTGGCCATCTTCGACCACCGCGGCAGCTGTTTCGTCACAACTCGATTCAATTCCTAAAATCTTCATCTGTTAACAGTTTAACATGTGGCAAAAACTATAGTTGCTATACAATTGCCATATTTACAACTTAGTGTGAATATAGTTGACAAAACGTAAGTATTTTGCTAGAATATAATTTAGTTAAACAAAAAACAAAAACACAGTCGTTTAGAACGAAAGGCACCAGAAATCATGAGCGAAACAATTATCGAGCAAGCACCAATCAACCCCGATCAGAACCTCAATCAGGATCAGTTATTTAATCCTGATCTTTTTGCTGAACAGGCCGAACGTGATGCCCGCATCGCCGCTGTGCACGAAACTGTTTTCCAGACACTTGATGGCAGTATGCCAGAGCAGACGCTGCCTGAACCAGGCTCAATGACTGAGATCGATCGCCAAGCCCAGACCGATGCGCTTACGCAGCTTAAAGAAGGAGCAGGCGTTCCTGAGCACCTACAACTCAAGCGCGACTGGTCCGATGGGTCAGATAAGCACGAAGCAAAGCAGACTGCTCATAAAGAATCGGCTGTAAGTCTATTAGAAGCTAGCCTGGCTGCCGACGTCGAAGCCCGTGCCAAGCAGGAAAAGCGCGCTGCAACTCAAGCAAAACGCGCCGAAACTCGTGCCAATAAAGCAGAAGAAAAGCGCGCTGCCGAAGAGCAGGCTGCAGCTATCAAAGCTGAGCGTGCGCAGCAGATCGATGAACACAATAGTAATATTGATGAGCGTGATGCCGAGCAATCAGAGCGTGACGCCGTAAAGGGCGCCTATATTTCCAGACAACGCTTACTGCGTGGTTCAATTAACATTACCCCCGAAATCGAAGCAGAAATTGCCGCCGATGCTGATCAGCGTGTTGCTGAGACATTTGGCCCCGCTAAAAACGAATACGGTACCGTTAACCTCGAAGCTGTTAAAGAAGAGTCACGTGAAAAGGCTGAGGCCTTACAGCAACTCAGAAATGAGACCAGCAATGCAGTTAAGGACTTCCACCGCATGGCCAGCCTAAGCGTAATAAAAGTGTCCGGTAAGCAAAAAGAACTTGTAACCAAGGGCGACATCACTACCGCTCCAGTCGATCGCCCAGGCAGTTATGTTCTTGAAACCGAGGAACCGAAGGTAGAGTTGAGTCCATCGGCAGACCCAGCTCAAGCTGAACAGCAGGCTCCAGCCAAAGAATCACGCCGAGAAAAGGTCATGGCCTGGGCGCTTAAGAAGCTTGTTGAATTTCAGAACAGGGGCGTTAACAAGAACGAAAAGCCGCTGTTACGTCGAAAAGCTGTACTGGCCGCAGCCGCCGGTGTACTTGCGGTAGGAGGTGGCTACGCCGCTTACAAAGGTTTTGATATCGGGCATCCGAAAATTACCGATGCATCGGCCACACCGCCAACCCCTAAAGGAGCGCCTAACTCAGAGCTTCTAAACAATTTGGATGGTAGCGCTATGGCTCCACGCCACACAGGCATGGCCCACGAGCTTGCAAATACCATTCACGAGCATGCCAATCATGCACCTGAGCATACCGAGGTCACCATTCATAGTGGCAGCGGCAACACGATTTACAACGAAGCTACAAAAAACCTGCAACACCAAGGTGACCCAACGCCAACGCTTAAGGAAAAGGTTGCTGAGATGCATCGCATCATGCAGCTTAACCATGTCACCGAAGACGAAGCGAGAACTTTAGCTGGTGCAGGCGACGTAAAAATAAAAGTCTAGTTACAGATAATTCGCTAGGAGAGCGGCCGAAAGAGGCCGCTCTTTTTAATTAGCCGATAGAGTCATTTGTTAACAGTTTAACATCATTGACAGACGTACAACGAAGTTGTATATTACAATTAAACCTGAAAAGTGTTCGGAGCTAGTTATAGGGGGGGGCGACTATGCTACAGAATTCCCACGAACAGACTTCTACTTCAGCAGCTGAGATTAATGAGCGCAACGACAAAATTGTTGCTCGTGGCACTGATCGAGCCGAGCGCCAAGCGGCTAAAGATGCGTTTATTTATCGGGCCCGTCTCAACAACCCCAATGGTACGCATTTTATTACCGCTGAAGACGAGCAGCGCTTCTTGGAAGAAGCTGATAAGTATGTTGACGAATCTTTCGATGATGCTGAGAATGACGGGTATGACGGGATAGATGTAGCCGCTGTTAAGGCCGAAAGCGAAGCTCGCAAAGCAGCCAATGGTCCAACTGAAACCGAAAAGAGCCGAGCTGCCGCCTCCGAATTCCAGAAGGGATTTAAAGAAAAGTCAAAAGTTGATATGAAGAAACAAGATAATACCTGGTTTTTTGCGAGTAAACCTGATGTCGCAGCGTACCCATCTCGAGATACAGGGGTTCGGTATGTTCGGTATGCTCAGTTTGTTACGCATGATCCGCCACGACAGCGCTCTCGTATTCGTGGGTTCATGGACCGTGCAAAAGAAAAGCTCACAGGTTCAAGAGAACGAAAATCCCGACGTAGAGTCATCGCAGGTGTTGCTGCTGCGGTTGCAATTGCCGCCACCGGTCTTACATTAAAAGATACCGAATCAAATAATCCAGCTACAGCACAGCAGGGTACTGAAGAGATTGCGAAGCCTCCGTTAAGAGCAGCTGCACTAGGAAGTCAGGTCGTGAAATCAGCAGAAGGCATAGGAAAAATTCCGGTTTCGGAGGTAAAAACGGGCCAAATCGAAGAGGTGACCATTAAAAGTGGCAGCGGCAACACGATTTACAACGAAGCTACGAAAAACCTGCAACGCCACGGTAACCCAACGCCAACGCTTAGGCAAAAGATTGCTGAGATGCATCGCATCATGGAGCTAAACCATATCACCGAAGACGAAGCGACAACTTTAGCTGGTGCAGGCGACGTAAAACTCAAAATCTAAGTACGTTAAGCTAACGAACTAAAATGCGGCACAATTGTGTGTCGTTGTAGGTGCGGCTGCTACACAGTTAACTTCATTGACAGACATACAACGAAGTTATATATTACTATTAAACGTGAAAAGTGTTCGAAGCTAGTTGGGGGGTAACTATGCTACAGAATTCCCACGAACAGACTTCTGCTACTACAACTGAGCCAGCCCTCAGTTACGATGAGATGTACAGCATAGAGCGGGGGAATGCTATTGGCGAGGCCTACGACGCCACTCTTGCCGGCGTAGAACAAAAAGGCGATACGCTGGAGCAGGACATTGAGTATGTCGACAGACAGATCCAGTTATCAGACAAACTAGGTGACCAGGCTCGATCTGAGCATTTTAGAGCCATAAAGCAATCGACCGAAGACCAGTTGTGGGGTAGCGATCAAGAAGAAGCCTTGCGCGTGGCGAATGAAAAGCTTGATGAAGCGCGCACTGCCTATGCCGAGCAGATCGCTAACCGTGGAGCAAATACAGTGATGAACACTGGCGGTGAGCTCATGGCTGGCACCGGAAAAAGTGCATTTACAAAATTCGACAGCCAAAAACTTAAGGAAAAAAACGGGCAATTTAGGTACGAGGTGGCGCTTGGCGTTGTTGCTATGCTCAACGAGGATAACATTGCGTCCGAAAACACTGAACAACAAACACCTGAAGAAAAAGAAAAGCAAAGAAAGCTGGTTGTTATTGAGCAACTTTTGGGCAAAGAAGGTGATCCGGACGCCAATCAGACGGGTGAGCTGTTCAAGCTGAACGAGGCAGTCCGGCAGATGCGAATCCTTAAGAGTAAATTATACGAAAAAGATGATGACGGCAACATCGCCGAAAAAAATGGTCGCTTCGCCCGTGCACGGCAAAAATTCTACAAACGCTGGAATCAGTTATCTGAGCGAGGTGGGGCTAAATCGTGGGCCGAAATGGCAGCCTACATTGGCGGTGGTGGGATAGCAGCTGGCGCCGCATTGGGAGCTGGCCTCGGTTTAGGCGTTGCCGGTGCTGCTACTGCCGGCCTAGCCACCCGTATTTCTAAAACGCTGGCCGTGACACAGCTAGAGAAGCGCTCCAACGCCCTCCGCGCAGACGCTGAAGCCGAAGACATGGCCAAATTCTATGAAGAAGAGCGAGCGCGGGCCCATCAGGCTGTAGAGGATGGTGATAGCCACTGGGTAGTCGATGATGCGCACGGAATCAGAGACGTCATATCCGCTGGTTTTACCGAGGCAGCCAACAAGCAAGCCAGGAGAAATCGGGCTCGGATGGCCATAGGCATCTTGACTGTCAGTGGAGCGGTGCTGGTCGGCAGCCAACTAGCACCCCGTATTGGTATTGGCAGTTTGACGGACCGGCTTGGCATCGGCAATCCCGATGGGACGCATCGCGGCGGCGGGAATAACACCGTTACATCCTCGACACCGACAGAGCCACCCACCACAAATACGGGGAAGCCAGGTACGGGGACAGGCCCAACAACCCAGCCCCAGAAACCGACTACGAATGGCAATCGGCCCCGCGCCCCGCGCCCCGTCACAATTAAGGTCAACGAAATCGGTAACAACTACGTCGCAGAAGTCTATGAACAGCATTTGGGACTTCGAAGGGGCTTTCTGGAGATGATTCGTGCCGCCAGGGTCTCTATTGCCGAGGGTGATCTCATAAAGGTTCAATCTGATCCATCCGACCCTAATAAGTTCTGGTACAAAGTCACTCAAAAGGGCGCCAAAAATATTGGTAGGTCAGCGGTCGGTAGCTCGCGAACTATCGATGTTATGAAAGTTTTGGCAGAGTACAGTCCTAAAACGAAGCTGGTCTACTAACGTCATGTTTGATTATCGTATTAACGAAGACGCCATCATAAGGGAACTTAATTTGACCGATTTATCCCCGGGAGAGCAGGCCAGTACACTAAACTTGATTCGCACGCTGCTCCAGGACCGCGCCAGTATTCGCATCGAGCTGGCGCTCAACAGCGATGAGCTGACTACTTTTAATGAACTATCGACTAATCAGGCAGCGGCAGAGGCCTATCTACTGCAAAAGTTTCCCAATATCGCCAATATGTACGCCGATGAGCTGGCAATGATCATCGCCCAACTCAAAATCGCCCTAAACATCTAGTTAATAATTGCCTGGCGGCGCCTGCTTGCTTATACTTCATACTAATGAACGCGCGAACACTCGTAAAAAAAATAGTTCCAAAAGGCCTCTTCCCGGCAATTGAGCCTTACGGCCACCTGGCTGAGGCCGTCGCCTTCAACACCTTGAATGGTTTCCCGGCCCGCGGCATGAAAGTCATCGGTGTAACAGGGACTAACGGCAAAACGACGACCAGTTTTATGATTCACCGCATGCTGCACGAGGCTGGCTACAAAGTTGGCCTGATGAGCACCGTCGGCTACGGCGTTGGCGCCGAGATCATCCCGCAGGTCCACCACATGACCAACGTCAGTACGCCGGAGCTAATGCAGCGCCTAAAATGGATGCGATCGCAGGGCGTGGAATGGCTAGTTCTGGAAACGACCAGCCATGCGTTGGCCCAGCACCGCGTGTGGGGCGTACCGTACAGTGTGGCTGTGCTAACAAATCTCACCCATGAGCACTTGGGATATCACCGGACTTTTGAACGCTACCGCGCTGCCAAGCGGCAAATGTTTAAGATTGCCAATCGCAACAAAAAAGGTCTGCGCACCGGTGTTATTAATGCCGAAGACCCCAGCGCTCAGCTGTTTGCCAGTGATATTAAGAACGTCGTACTCTACGGGGTAAAACAGGGTGACATACGCGCTACTAACGTTGAATTAACACCTTCAGGCGTCAAGTACAAGGTAACCGTCGGCGACGATCACTACAATATTGCCACCCAGCTACCGGGTAGTTTCAATGTCGATAACTCCTTGGCGGCGTTGTGCGTTGGCCGGGCTGTAGGCTTAAGCGTCGGACAGATTGAGCAAGGGATCGCGGCTCTGGAAGGCGTCGAAGGCCGTATGACGCGCGTTGACGAAGGCCAAGACTTCGACGTCATCGTCGATTATGCGCACTCACCCGACAGTTTTGAAAAGTTATTTAAAGACCTCAAGCCGGTGGTCAAGGGCAAGCTTATTGTGCTGTTTGGTTCACTGGGCGGCGGCGACAAAGGCAAGCGCCCGCAACAGGGTCGTCTGGCTGGCGAATACGCCGACGAAGTCATAGTCTGCGAAGAAGATGATCGCCAAGAAGACCCGCAAGTGATTGCCGAAGATATCGCTGTAGGCGTCGAATCTGCCGGCAAAATCCGCGACAAGGACCTATTCCTAGTTCACGACCGTACCGAAGCCATTAATTTTGCTATCAAGCGCGCCCGCACCGGCGACACAGTACTACTCCTTGGTAAGGGCCACGAAAAAACCATCGAACACGCCGACGGCGAACACCCTTGGGACGAAATCGGCACAGCCCACACCGCTGTTAAGAACCGCTAGGCATATTGTTAATTATCAAGAGTCAGCGTGCTGCAGCGGATTGAACCGCCGCCTTTGCGCAGTTCAGGCAGATCGAGCGCAATAACCTTGAGGCCATGGGCTTCGAGTTCGGCTGCAAACAGGGGTGCGCCAGCGTTCATAATGACTGTTTCGCCGGTCGAAACCATGTTGAGAGCGTAGGCGTGCATGGCTTCTTTGCGGGAAACTTCGATTTTGTCGACACTATCGAAGGCGCGCATGATTTTGCGGCTGGAGCGTTTAAAAACATCTGGGCACCAAGCAATGAGGCCTTTTTGTCCGTCTGAAGGCCATTTAAGAATTGCGATTGCTAGGTCGATGTCGTAGGTAGGACTATCCGGCCATCCAGTTATTTCATTAACTTTTGCCGGGCCCCAACTCCTGAAGCGACGAGCCGGTTTGGTTTTTAATGAAATAACTTCATTAAATCCGAGCCAGTCTTTTAGGTACTTGTGGGCCGCGGTTGTCGTACGAAATGGCGATTGCGTGAACACAATATCGCCGCAAGGCAGGGCGTCGCCCTGGCCGCTGAAGCGTTCAACATCATCCGGCAGCACAAGCGGCTCCAGACCCGCATCTCTAACAGCCTGCAATGCGTAGGCCTCTTCCGGTTGCCGAGTGTTCGGCAGGCGAGCCATCAACGCTTTGCCGTTACGAACCAGCGCCCAGTTAGCAGTGTAAACGGCATCCTGTAACTTCGGTGGCGTTGGAATTTTGTGGACGGTTATGCCAGCCGACTCAAGCGCAGCCTTAATGCTAGCGTGCTCGGCAACGGCTTTATCCACATCAACAGGGATGCTAGCGTCCATCAAGGCGTTGATGGCATCGCCGTCATCAAAGTATTCGGCGCCAGACATTAAAACTGTACGATTCATATCAGCCTAGTATACTATGTCCCTGTAGAAAAACGCCGAGTACTAGTAACTATATATTGACAAATTAGCAAATATTTGCTAATATATGACTATTATGCCAATCCAAACAGAAACAAATACTTTTGAAAATCAATCTAACTTCATCTTCGAGGGTATTAGTGTAGCGTATTCCCCTATCACTGCTCGCGCTCTTGGCAGTATGGCTTACGGTGGCCTCCATGACTACGAAATTGAGACCCTCAAGAGCGCAGAAACGAACGCCCACCACCGCGCAAACCTTGTTGGTGATATCGTTTCTTTTTCTGAAGGTGAGCTGAGTGCACACGACTTTGACCCGCAGTCTACGATCGAAGGACTGCCGTCGGTTTTTAAAGAGGCTGTATACATTCCGAAAGTTACGATGCCGGTCAGCGAATTTGCCGACCTTCAACCATTTTTGGGGATTAACCCAAGTGAAACAATCGAGGCCCCAGCGCTCGATGTATTTATCGATGATAGCGCCCACAAAGAAAGTGCTATCCGCATTGTTGATTTGCGGGAGTTGACCGATCTAGATATTGACACAAACATGTTACGTAACGGTAACGGCAAGCTGCAAGCCCGTTTAGATAACCGTCTTGCGAAAGACATAAAAGGACTGTTCAATAACATTACAGTGCACCGTGTACTGAGCACAAAAATCCCCGTCTATTACGCACAATCCAGTGGCGATAAGCTACGAGCCTATTGGCGCTATGTTGAAACGGACGACAAGCCACAAACTCCGGGCTACAAAGTGCTCAAGACCGTTGTGCGTCTAGGTGATTGTGCCACCGAAGGTGGTGAAGAAGCCATATACCCAAAACTATTCGGGTTTAGGATGTAGGTGTAAAATGTACTATATGCTCCAACCAGAAAATGCTATTGGAAAGACTATTGTCACGGCCGATATGATTGGCTCTCTCGAAGATTTTCAAGGACGATGTGTTGAGGCCGAGATTGTGGTTGGTGTAGCCGAATTGCCACCATCGCATATCGTAGGTAGGTTCACACTTCAACTTGCGACAAAAGAACATTACGCGATAGAGGCGGTCAAGGATACGCTTGATGGGATTGATGAGCCTGATCTCTTCGTAGACGTTGACGCTATGGAGCGGAGGCTTCCGTACGTGCTTAACGACGCTGAAATTACCGAGCAGGTAGTAAGAGAAAAATTTTTAGGTCGTATGATCAGAGAAGATTTGGCTGCTTCACTTTGGCCGCTCGAAGATTAGAGTGTAGATCCTGGCGTAATTGTTATTACTCCAGTTGACGTTGTTTTGGCACTCGGTTATAGTGAGTGCTAGAAACGTGACAAGCCATGGAGGTTAAATACATGAGTGCACCATTGCAACCCTTGGGCGACTATGTCGTCGCGCAAAGCGAAGAGGCTGAGACCAAGACCGCCAGCGGTTTATACTTGCCGGAGAAGGCACTCGAGAAGCCCAAGACTGCCAAAGTCGTGGCTGTCGGCAAAGATGCTAAGCAAGTCAAAGTTGGCGATCGAATCGTCTACAAAAGCTACAGCACTACCGAAGTTAAGATCGACAAAGTCGAGTATATTTTAGTCAAAGAAGAAGACGTCCTGGCGACGGTTAAATAGGAGGGTTCCCCGATATGGCTAAGAAAGTTTTTTATGATGATGACGCCCGCAAGCGCGTGCTGGCCGGTGCCGAGATTTTATACAACGCCGTAAAGACCACCATGGGTCCGAAGGGCCGAAACGTGGTTATTAGCAAGTCATTTGGCGCGCCAACCGTCACACACGACGGTGTTACCGTGGCCAAAGGCGTGGAAATCGCCGAGGTTGATGACGAAACTTTGGGTTACAAAGTTGGCGCTGAACTTATTAAACAAGCTGCTTCTAAGATGAACGACGTCGCCGGCGACGGCACAACAACCGTTACGGTTTTGACGTACCACATCCTGAACGAGGCTAACAAGCTGATCGCCGCCGGTCATAATCCAATGTTGCTGCGCAAAGGTTTGGAAGAAGCTTCACATGAAGCGACTGCCAAATTGTTCACACTTCGTGAAGACATCGAAGGCAAAAAGTCGCGTGTGGCTGAAGTCGCTACGATTTCTGCCGGTGACGCCGAGATTGGCGAGTTGATCGCTGATGTCATCGACCAGGTTGGCAAAGACGGCGTTGTAACCGTCGAAGAAGGCCGCGGCCTAGAGCTGGAAGCCGAAGTTGTCGAGGGCTTTACCTTCGATAAAGGTTTCGTGAGCCCGTACATGGTGACCGACACCTCACGCATGGAAGCTGTCTACGACAAGCCAGCCATCGTCATTACCGATAAGAAAATCACCAGTGTTCAGGAATTCCTGCCACTGCTCGAAAAATTGGCCCAGGCCGGCAAAAAAGACTTAGTTTTGATCGCTGAAGACGTCGAAGGCGAAGCCCTCGGCACCCTGGTGTTGAACCGCCTAAAAGGTGTGTTTAACACCGTAGCCATCAAGGCGCCAAGCTTCGGCGACCGCCGTAAAGAGATCCTAGATGACATTGCTACCTTAACCGGCGCGCAAGTGATCAGCGAAGACCGCGGCATGACCTTCGAAAACGTTGAGCTGGACGTCGTCGGCACCGCCCGCCGCGTCATTGTGAACAAAGACGAAACAACCATCATCGAAGGTGGTGGTTCACCAGCCGCGATCGAAGCTCGTATCCAGCAGATCGCCACCCAAAGCGATGCCGCCCAAGGTTCATACGACAAAGATGCTCTCGAAAAGCGCCGCGCTGCTTTGAGCGGTAAAGTTGCCGTCATCAAAGTCGGTGGTGCGACCGAGACCGAAATCGAAGAGAAGAAATTCCGTGTTGACGACGCTGTGGCCGCTGTTAAAGCCGCGCTTAGCGAAGGCATTGTGCCTGGTGGTGGCGTAACGCTCATCCACTTGGCTGGCGTCATCAAAGTCGGTGGTGCTGACGCTCACGCTGCAGGCAAGCAGTTGCTCAAGAACGCCCTGGAACAACCATTCCGCATCTTACTCGGCAACGCCGGCCTGAATGCAGACGAGTGGTTGCCGCAAGTCAAAGCAGGCAAGGGCCTGACCGGTGTTGATGTTAACGACGGTACTAAGCTGATCGAACTCAAGCCAGCCGGTATCATCGACCCAGCCCGCGTTACTAAAGAGGCTATTTTGAACGCCGTTTCCATCGCAGGCACCGCCATGACCATGGGCGCGCTAGTCGTCGAAGTTCCAAAGGAAGAATCCGCCGGTGGCGGCATGCCAGGTATGGGTGGCATGGGCGCCATGATGTAGCAGTTATTTGCGGCTGCACCTGAAGGGGGCCATGTAGGCCCTCTTTCAATACATAAGTATAACTATATTGACAAAAGATAAATAATTTGCTATTATATTCAGAGTAAATCAAAAACAAAAAAGGATACATGTAATGTCTGAAAAATTAAATACTATCACAGCGGCTAATGAGGCTGTCTTGCAAAGTACACAAGAAGCGATAAATGTTATAGGACTCTCAGAGCAGAGCCATTTGCATGATGATCAGCGAGCAAATTTAGTTGAGAGTCCACAATATAGCGCACTCCAATTAAGCACAGGAACTGAACAAAATCCAAAGCCTGACGGTGAGCACTATGTTCAAATTGATGCAACCGTAGACTCTGAGGGAAAACTTTTAGATTCAACGTCTATGGTCGAGAATAAAAACGGTCTTTTTACCGAGCGAGAAGGCCAGGTTCTTATTAGTCGCAACCAACTTGACGGATCGATCAGTAACAAAGTCGTAACTGGCGAGCAAGCGGATAAGATGAGGCCAATAATAGCTCGTATGGCCGCAAGGAAGATTATTGAAGCCGCACAAAGTAATGGTGCAACTACTTCCACGTCTAATAGATAATCCTTAGGCTTCGGGGTGGTGCGCGGTGAAGTAGTTGATCTCGTTGACGATGTCGAGCAGGGCCTGGGCGCGAATCTTTTCGTCTTCGATCTGCATGGCGGCTTCGTGGGCGGTCTTGACGAGGGTTTGATCGTCGCTGGCCTGAATCATCATCATAGTGGTACGGAACTTCTCTTCCGGGGACTGGTCGAGGTGACCTACCAGAGGTGAAAGCTGGCTGAGGGCCTTCTGCTTGATGTCGATCAAATCGTTGGCGGCAAAGGTGGACTCGTCTTTATTATCATCGGTGTAGACAGGCTTGGGGACGGCTGGCTGCACAACTGCGGCTTTATCGGCATCGAGCGGCATGCCAGGGTGCTGCCAATCTTCCTGTGGGGTGTCATCGGTTGGAGCAGGGGCGGCTACGGCTGCCGGGTCCGGTGCAACGACATCGCTGAGTACTCCGTCAATCGATTGGTCTGGAATTTGATCGTTAGCTGGTTGATTATTTTGCTGCCCAAACATGCGTGCCCCCCTGAGATAATGTTGAATCTATATGCACTGATTGTAGCATAAGCGACTTATATTTCTACTGTATAGTGGAAGGCATGCTTGATGATTTAAAACTGATACACGAACGCGACGCCCAGGACGCACTAGGGATTGTTGAACGGCAGTGGCAACAGCTCGGCCAGGCCTTTGAGGTCATGCAGCCACCAATTGATGCCGATAACATCGTCTATGCCGGTATGGGTAGCTCGGCACTGGCCGCCGAGATGGTTTTGGGATGGGCGAAGCCTTCGGTGCCGGTACAGATTGTTCGAGATTATGACACCCCGGAATATGTTTCGGCGCGGACCTATTTTATCGCGTCCAGTTACTCCGGTAACACCGAAGAAACGCTCAGCAGCATAGCTCAGGCCGAGGCCCGGGGAGCGCAGATCGCAGTGATTGCAGCCGGCGGCAAACTAGCCCAAATTGCCCGTGAAAAGGGCTACCCACTGATTATTTTGCCAAAGGTTGAACAACCGCGGTTCGCTTTGCTGTCTAACCTCAAGGCACTGGTAGTGCTGCTAACTAGTGCCGGGTTGCTAAATAACACCGAAGCGTTGGCCGAACTAGAGCGCTCAGCAACATTTTTACGGGAATCGGTGCAGGCTTGGCTGCCAACTGTGCCTGCTGCCAAAAATCAGGCAAAACAGATCGCACTGGAGGTCATCGGCAAATCGGCCGTTATCTACTCTGGTACTTCGCTAGCGCCAGCCGCCTACAAATGGAAAATCGGCTTTAACGAGAACGCCAAGCACGTCGCCTGGACTAACCAATTGCCGGAATTCAGTCATAATGAATTTATGGGCTGGACCAAGCAGCCTGTCCAAAAACCGTATGCCGTGATCGATATTCGCAGTTCGCTCGATAACCCGCGCGTTACTAAACGATTCGAGCTAAGCGAACGCCTTTTATCCGGCCTCCGCCCCGCGCCAATCATCGTAGAGCCGTCGGGGCAGGACTTGCTTGAACAACTTTTATGGACAATGACACTTGGCGACTTCGTAACAATATACACCGCGTTGCTCAACGGGCTCAATCCGACCCCTGTTGAGCTCGTCGAGAAATTTAAGAAACAAATGGAGGACCCCAAATGAGCGATTCACAACCACCCCAAGCCCAACAACCACCCCGGTTTGATGCCAGCAACTTTAGCACCGAACCCTACGTCAAACGGGTTGAAAAGCCCTGGGGTTACGAGCTCCACTGGGTGCGAGAGGACGCGCCATATATGGGCAAAATCATCCATATCAACGCCGGTGCCCGGCTGAGTTTGCAGTTACACGACGAAAAGCAGGAAAGCTGGCTAGTTATGAGCGGTCAGGCGGCCGTCATCTGGGAAAACTCGGCAGGCGAACTCATCCAGACCGAATTAGTACCTGGGCAGGGCTACAGCACCAAGCTCGGCCAACGACACAGGTTAGTCGGCGTTACCGATTGCGACATTGTGGAGGTCTCCAGTCCAGAACTCGGTACTACTTGGCGTCTGGAAGACGACTACGCCCGCCCTCACGAAACAGAGGAGCAACGCGAGCTTGAGCGGGAGTAAGCTTTTTGCCTGCTGCTATTTGCTGCTGCAGTTCCCGATACATTCTTAAATCTTTACTCGGTTCAGCCGGAAATCGCAGCGATAATGGCCTAACAAGCTGTTTTTGATATGCAAAATAATTATTTAGTGCTTTATTGACGGGGTAGGCCTGGTAACGCGTAGGGTGTCCATATGGCCTGACTATTTGTATAAAACCTTGTTTGTCCAGCCTATTGAGCACGCGATAGAGCCCGTTAACGGTAAGTTTTAAACGCTCACTCAGCTCTTCTGCCGTCAGCGGGCCGTTTGTTACCAGTGTCTGACAGCACCTACAGGCAGTTTTGCTGAGGCCGATTTTTTGGAGTAGTTCAAAGTGGTACATGTCAGTCTTTAACATAATTTTGTTAAACGTTCACTTGTAGCATATCAACATGTGCTAAAGGTCGCTAGCAAAATCTGGCAAAATTATCCGAGGCGGCAAAACGCTGTTGCTTGCACCGGGCACAAGTGCTTGCTATAAATAGCCTATGAAACTGTTTGCAGCTCTGGGGTTATTGGTCGGCGCCTACCTGTATATGTTGCTGCAAACAACCAACGTCGTGTTGGGGCAAACGCAGCAATTGAGCGCGGCTTATCAGCATGTTGCCAATAACGCCGATAGCGATTATGCGCTCGGCGAGTAGTATAATTACAGGGTGATCAATAAGTTACAGTCGCCGCGCGCGCAGTTTATGCTGATGCTGGGGATATCGAGTCTCGTGAGTATTGGGCTTTTTGGGTGTGGCGCGCTTCGTAACCACAGCTTGGCTTTCGGCTACTTAGCCTGGAACTTATTATTGGCCTGGTTACCGCTGTTATTTGCAATTCGTTTAGTCGCGGTACTACAGACTAAGCGCTGGTCGAGTTGGGAAGCAATGGCAATAAGCCTGCTGTGGGTCGTATTTTTACCGAACAGCTTCTATATGATCAGTGACTTTATCCATCTGCAAGAGATCCGGCGGGTTGATCTGCTCTACGACATTTTGATGTTCACGTCCTTCATTTACACTGGCGTGGTGTTAGGTTTCAGTAGTTTATATTTAGTTCATCTGCAGTTTAAGAAGCGCTTCCCGAACCGGACAGTGCTGACCTTAATTGCTGCTATTCTCGTAGCCTGTAGCGGTGCAATTTACATCGGTCGGGACTTGCGTTGGAACAGTTGGGATGTCATCACTAATCCTGGTGGCCTGCTGTTCGACGTATCAGATCGATTAACGCATCCAGCGACCTACCCGCGTATGCTCATCACTATTATCGGCTTCTTTATACTGCTCAGCACGATGTACGGCTTGTTGTGGTGCGGTGCTCGTTTACTCCAACAGATCAAAACCGACTGACTATAGCTATAGCGACCTCTGGTATACTAGAACAGATGAGAGACACTATTTCCAAAGCGATTGCCGACTCGTGCAAAGATTTGTTCGACGTCGAGCCTACTGTTGAGCTAACCCGACCCGAGGAAGCTCATGGCGACTACGCCACTAATGTAGCCTTGCAGCTCGCTAAGCCTTTGCAGCAGAACCCCCGTGAAGTGGCCGAAGCTCTGGCTGCCAAGCTTCGCGAAAACTTATCCGAAACTATCAGCGACGTCTCAGTTGCCGGACCGGGCTTCATCAACTTAACGCTCACCGACAACACATTGGCTGCGGCTCTTCAATCCAAACCAGCACAGTCGCTGGCTGGGCAAACTATTGTCGCCGAATATTCAGACCCCAATCCTTTTAAAGTGCTTCATGCTGGTCACCTTTATACCAGCGTGGTCGGCGATGCTATTGGCAATTTACTTGAGCAGGCCGGGGGTGATGTGCATCGCGTTAACTTCGGCGGTGACGTTGGTTTGCACGTTGGCAAAACAATGTGGGCTATCATAACTGAATTTGGTGGCGAATTCCCCGATAAACTGAACGACATACCGGTCGCTGAACGCTCTGAATGGATGGCTAAAGCTTACGTACGCGGCACCAAAGCTTACGAGGATGACGAGCAGGCAAAAGCGGCTATTACAATACTCAATAAGCGCGTTTACGACTTACATAACGAGGGTGATCACGATTCGGCTTTCGCGCAGATCTACTGGACTTGCCGCCAGTGGAGCTATGACTACTTTGACAGTTTCTACGCTCGTATCGGCACGAAGTTCGAAAAGTATTACCCCGAAAGCATGACGGCACCAATCGGGCTACAAACCGTCAAAGAGCATATTGGTGATGTTTACGAAAAGAGCGACGGAGCTATTGTATTCGACGGCGAAAAGCACGGTTTGCATACTCGAGTTTTCATAAATTCGGAGGGCTTACCAACTTATGAAGCTAAAGATGTCGGCTTAATCATGCTTAAAAAGCAGGACTATAATTTTGATCGCTCAGTTATCATTACCGGTAACGAGCAAGCGCAGTATATGGCTGTCGTTTTGAAGAGTATTGAGCAATTTGCGCCGGAACTTTCGAGGGCTACTAGCCACTTAACGCACGGTATTGTTAAATTGCAGGGCGGCGTTAAAATGAGTAGTCGTAAGGGCAATTTTTTGCGTGCCGTTGATGTGCTCGATGAAGCCAGCAGAGCAAACATCGAGGCTACTGGTCAGGATAACGACCTAACAGTCCTCGGCGCCGTCAAATACTCTTTCCTCAAGAGTCGCATCGGCGGCGACATTATTTATGATCCCAAAGAATCGGTCAGCCTAGAAGGCAACAGCGGCCCGTACCTGCAGTACGCCCACGCGCGGGCGCAATCTATTTTGCGCAAAGCTCCAGGGCCAGTAACAGATCTGGAGCAGGCCGAATTTGAGACAGATGAACGCTCACTGGCGCGCAAAATCTCGGAGTATTCCGAAGTCGTCGATAAGGCTGTGACCGATCTGATGCCGCATCATATTTGCACGTATCTGTACGAGTTGGCGCAGACGTTCAACCGCTTTTATGAGCACAACCGGGTCATCGAGGATGAGCGCCAGGCGTTGCGTCTGAGCCTTGTTAAGCAGTATGCAGGGACGCTCCAAAGCGGCCTAAAGATACTCGGCATTCACGCACCTGATAAAATGTAACGAAGGAATAATTATGGCAACACGATCACGCAAACGAAATAAACCCGAACAAGTAACCGTTGTAACTAGCGGCAGTACCATTCGCTTTGAGGAGCCCAAAAGCGGCCGCCAACCTAAAACCAACGCGGCAGTCGTTGTGGTGCAGGAGAAAAATCCGGTTACTGGCTTCGTCGGCTTTTTACGCGAACACGCGGTAGTCGGACTGGCTATCGGTTTTATCATTGGTACGCAGGCCCAAGCTCTCGTAAAACTACTCATCGCCAGCTTTATCGACCCAGCATTCCAATTGCTCTTCGGACAAGCGCTTAGTCAACGCACATTTACCTTGCACTTCCATGAGCGAACTGCCAGCTTCGCTTGGGGTGGTTTTGCCTACGGACTGTTAAACTTCTTATTTGTTTTAGCGGCAGTTTATATTATTATTAAGACTCTCAGCCTCGATAAACTCGATAAGCCAAAAGAG
>JAQBRQ010000037.1 GCA_028286385.1 Candidatus Saccharimonadota bacterium | reverse complement strand
CCAGTCAGCTAGTACCGCCACGGCCAGTACTAAACCGGGCTTTGTAGAATCCCAGCAGGCTAATGTGCCAAAGTTGGTCTCAATTGATAATAATGGTGGCCAGTACTACAACAAGCTTCATTTTGTGGTTGATAAACAGAATAATCCAACTGATGCGACCTACCTTGTATCTGTTAGTACTGATAATTTCGTCAGCGACATTCGATATGTGCAATCTGACGGCACATTAACCAATACGATCAGCACCAGTCAGTACCGCACCTACAGCGGCTGGGGCAGCACCAGCGGTAGCTTGATGATCGGACTGCTACCGAGCACAACTTATTCTGTTCGACTCAAGGCGACGCAAGGCCAGTTCACCGAATCGGCCTACGGTCCGGCCAGCTCGCAAGCGACCGCGGCACCGAGCCTTACGTTTAGCCTGGTAACCAGCGCTTCGGCATCGCCGCCATACATCGTTGGCTTGGGTACCTTAATTGCCGGCAGCATCAATACGACTGCCGACACGGTTAATACCAGTTTTAGCACCAATGGAACGAGTGGCGGCAATGTCTACATTAGTGGTAAAAACGGCGGGCTGCTCAGCGGCTCTACTGGCTATAAGATTAATGCTGTCAGCAGTGACCTGACTAGTGTGAGTGAAGGTTTTGGCGCTCAAAACAGCAGCATATCCCAGTCATCAGGCGGTCCGTACACCGTGGCCAGCCCCTATAACGTCAGCGGAACAAATGTTGGTATTGTGGGTGCCATCACCCGCAGTTTGTATAGCAGTAGTTTGCCAGTGAGCGGTGGCAGTGGCGTATTGGTGCTCAAAGCAAAATCGGCAACAACCGATATTGCTGCCAGTGATTATCAAGAGATTTTAACATTTGTCGCCGCCGGTAATTTCTAAGTTGTAAGCGGGGCTGTGGATAACTAAGGGTAAGCGGCTTGACTTTGGGACAATCTCGGTTACTATAAGGATAAGTTCTCAAATAAAAATAAAAACAAAAATCAAAACATCAAAACTATGTTCAAAAATAAACTGTATTCATTCGTAGCAGCGCTATTAGCATTCAGCTTAGTGCTGCCTAGTATTGCCAGTGCCACCCAATTAAACCAAGCCAGCATTCATTTAGGCCGACTCGGCATTAGCGCCAGCTCCAATAATGACGCGTTAGTTACCTTCAAGTTACGAACAGCGCCAACCACCATTGCCAAGATTTCGGTATTCTTCCCGAGTGGTTTTACGCTAGCAGCCGGCACGCCAACCGTTAGTACGACCGGTTTCCCAAACACCCCAGCCGGTATTAGCGTGCCCCCGGGATCACTCACGGCTACCGTAACCAGCTCTGGTGCTGGAGCTGGAGGCACGATTGTTGTATCTGGACTGACCTCAGCTAGCCTCAATAGCTCGTCGCTGTATGGATTTACTATCCCGACTGGTACTATCACCAACCCAGCTACCGCTAATCAGTACAATAATACCGTCTCGAGCTTGACCTCTGCCGACGCCGTCGTCGACACAACCTTGACGCCAACCTACATTTACGGTCTTTCACCCGATCAGGACAAAGTCACCGTTAGCGCATCAGTCGCGCCAAACTTTAGCTTCGCCCTGAGCGCTAATGGCGATACTGTGCCACTGGTTGATTCATCCAATATCCAAACCTCACCTGGCGTCACGATGACCGTTGGTACCAACTCACCGCTGGGCTACACGGCCTATGTGCGATCGGCTAATGGATCACTTACCTCGGCTACCAGCCCAGCGACACCAATAACCACCGGTACGTTTAACGGAACGGCCGACAGCGTGCTGGCCGGAACAACCAAGTATGGATTTTTGCCAACCACCGGCACCGCCTGTTCGAGCTGTACGGGTAGCTTAACCTATGACGCTGAGTACTCAAGCGGTAGCGGCAACCCGATTAGTGCCGGTAACCAGGCCGGAGCCTTTAACACGACCAATTTTGCCTCATTCGTATCTCGTAGCGGCTACACCAGCGCCGATCAAATTACACTCAAAGAACGTATTGCTGTCGCTAACACCGTTGGTTATGCTAACGACTACACCGACACACTGACCATTGTTGCAGCCGGTAATTTCTAAGTTGTAGTATACTGGTCACAAGATGAAGCAGTTTCTGAGAGGGTTATGCGGGCTGTTATTGCTTAGTGGTGTTGCGTTAATTGCGCCTGCGCCACCAGTTAGCGCTGCCGAAGGTTTTAATGTTATTACCTCGCCGCTACCAATCAAGATTGCCACGAACCCTGGTAAAACCGTTGAGGCCGAGCTGCGCATCAAGAGCCAGAACACCAAGCCCGAAGGCATTAAAGTCGGCTTAATGAAGTTTAAGGGCAATGGCACGACTGGCCAGCCTGACTTGCTCGATATTACTTCCAAGGACACCTTCGCCTCCTGGGTGACCTTTTCGCCGTCTCAGTTTGTAGCCCAGCCCGGGGTTTGGAACACTATTAAGATGACTATCAAAGTGCCGGAAGACGCCAGTCTCGGCTACTATCTTGCCGTAACTTTTTCGCCGTCCAAAGAACCGGGTGCTCCAGACGTCACTAACCTTAAAGGCTCAGCAGCCACATTGGTACTGCTCGACGTAAAAACCGGTAACGAACAGCGCAAATTACAGTTAGAAGATTTTTCGGCCGACCACAAACTGTTCGAATATGTGCCTGCGAACTTTAACGTTAAGGTGCGCAACAAGGGCAACATCTATATTCCGCCCGTCGGCAACATCTTTATTATGCGTGGTGATAAGACCGTCGACACGCTTGATTTTAACGCCGCCGGCGGTAGCGTATTGCCGGACTCCGCGCGCGTCTTCAAGATGCCATGGGATAGAGGTTTTCCGGTTTTCAAAGATCGCTTAGTCGACGGCAAGCCAGTTACCGATAGCAACGGCAAACTAAAGCAGGACCTCAAGTGGAATTTTGCGGAGGCTAACAAGTTCCGTTTTGGTAAATACACCGCAAAGCTATTGATTGCCTATGACGATGGCCAGCGAGACGTGCCAATCGAATCAACCCTGACGTTCTGGGTCATTCCCTGGAAGCTTCTACTGGTCCTGCTGCTGATTGTGTCCTTGGTTGGCTTCGGAGTCTTTATTCTCGCGCGGGGAGCTGTGCGTAAAGCCCGCCAAGGAGCGGGCAAGTACCGTCGTGACAAGAGCTAGGCATACAGTCCTACTGCTTGTCTTGGGAGGCCTATTTTTGGTCTCATGTGGCTCAGCTGTTGCGGCAGCGCCCGTCAAAGCGCCCGTTAAAGGCGGCATAACCCTCAGCCCATTTGAACAGCAACTATCGATTGCGCCCGACGACACCACTAGAATATTCAACCTTGATCTCACGAATAACACCTCATCGTTGCAAGAACTTAGTCTGTCAGCGCGTGATTTTGGCTCGCTCAACGATACTGGCGGCGTACTGCTGGAAGGCTCAAAAGCCTACGCACAAAAATATGGCCTGACATCATGGCTGGCACTCGGTACCAACACAGTCGTACTACAACCTGGCGAAAAGCGCAGCGTGCCCGTCACCATCGAAAATCGTGACTCACTGCAACCGGGCGGTCACTATGGAGCGGTCGTAGCTAGTGTAAATAGCTTGAACGGCCAGGGTGACAATAAGGTGGTAATTAACCAGCAACTACTTAGTCTGATCCTCGTCAAAAAAGTCGGTGGTGAGCGCTACAATCTGAAGCTTAAAGATGTTGATCAAAACGGCAACTGGTTTCGTTTGCCGAGCAAGGTCAAGCTTCGTTTCCAGAATCCTGGCAACGTTCACGTAGTGCCGCGGGGCGTGGTAAAGCTTAAAAGTCCAAGCGGCAAGATTCTGGCTCAAGGGATTATTAACTCTGAGTCAGCCTATATTTTGCCAGAAACGTTTCGTGAACTGTACGTGCCGTTAACCAAGGTAGCTTCATCGGCTCCATTGCCTGGCGCCTACAGTGTCGAGGTAGATTACCGGTATGACGGCATCAACCTGGCTGCCATCAAGAGCTATCCGGTGCGCTTTTTGAGCCTGGGAACTTATGCTGTATTGTTGGTGATTGTCGTGGTTATTTTGTACGTGCTGAGGCGCCAAAAAAGGGCATCCAAAAAAGCGGCCATAACAGAGTAATAAAGCTTGTGTTTAGTTGTAGAATTTGTTACGATTTATTTGGAAGTTTAAAAAGAAACACATGAGTGAGTCGTTTTACGATGAAACGTCAGAGGAAAACAGGTTTATTTTTGGCTATTGCCGTCCTAGCGACGGTACTATTCAGTTTACTTAATTCCGCTCCGACGGCGACTGCCGCTAACCCGACGACCATGAGTTTCCAAGGTAAGGTTGTCAATGCTGACGGCACCAACGTCACCGACGGCACTTACGGCTTTGTCTTCAAGCTCTACACCGCCGGCAGCGGTGGCTCAGCGCTGTGGACCGAGACACAATCGAGCGTAACGGTCACGGCCGGTGTCTTCCAGGTCAACCTTGGTAGTAGCTGTTCATTCTTCGTTGCTAACGCCTGCAACAACAGCACACCCATCGATTTTAACGCTAACTCCAGTCTGCACCTGGGCATAACATTCAACAGTGACCCGGCCGGCGAAATGTCGCCGCGTGTTCAGTTACAGTCAGTGCCATTTGCGTTTAATTCAGATAGAGTCGGTGGGCTAACGGTTAGCCAGTTAGTACAACTGTCACCAGGCAGCCAGCAGTCAGGCTTTGTCAATGTGAGCGGTGCCAGCACATTCGGCAATGGGCTGACTGTAACAACCGGTGGCGCTGGCATCGGCGGCACTTTAACGGTTGTCAGCAGCGCAGCAGGCAGCAGTGCCGGTGTTATTAGTAGCGCTGCCAGCGCTACTGCCCCAACACTAATTGTTCGAGCCGGCGCAACCCCGTTAAGCGGCGGTGATCTGCTGCAGTTCCAAAACTCGAGCTCTGTGGCAGTAGGAAAGGTACAGAGTGACGGCGTGCTGAATCTGGCAGGTACCTCAGGCACTGTGCAGCTTCAGGATAGCACTACAGCCCTTGGCGATAAGATAGGTCTGTATGCTAGTTCAACATTCGGACGATACGGCTTTGGCATTCAGGCGAACGCACTGGTAGCCTATCTTGGTGCGAGCAGCGCGGCATTTGCAGTCAAGGTCGATCCGACCACCGGCCAGGCATCCAGTGCAGTTGCCAGCGTTTTCACAGTTTCTGGCACCGGAGATGTCGTAGCATCGGGTACGATAACTGGCACGACACTCAACGGCACGATAGGTATTAACACAGGAGCAGGCGCAGGCACGCAGCGTATTGATGCCAGTGGCAATATTCTTAATGCCGGCAACTTTACTTCGACTGCCGGTTCAACCTTTACTGCAACGGGAGCTAACGGCTTTACATTCAAGCCCGGCACAAATAACGCTTCGACGTTCCAAGTTCAAAATTCTACCGGTGCGAGCATATTTACTGTCGATAGCCTCAATAACGTAGTCACCGCAAATGCTAATCTATTGAGCCAGCGAACCGGCACGGGCGCAGCACTAATGGTGGACCGTACCGACGGCGTCATAGGCTCGCTTAAGAGCGGTAGCGCCAAGGTGGCATTCTTTTACGACAGTGCGGGCTCGTTCAGTATCAGTAAAGACACCAGGGCTAATATTGCTGCTGGTAGCGGTAGCGGAACCGACGTGCTCACTGCCTTAGCAAGCGGTAACGTAGGCATAGGTACAAGTTCACCGGCCTCGCTTTTATCAGTCGGCGCCACTAACCAATTCCAGGTTGATAGCTCAGGCAACATCGCTAGTGTAGGCAATGTTACTACCTCTGGGTCAAGCCTATTCAAGACTACTGGAGCCAATGGCTTCGCGTTTATGCCTGGTACCGACAATACCACCGTCTTTCAAGTTCAAAAGGCCAATGGCGTGCCGTTATTGCTCGTTGATAGCACAACTATAAACCTGTTGACTAATCCTGGTTTCGAGATTGGCATCACTGGTTGGTCCGCAAGGGGCTCGTCAACCTTGAGCCAGAACTTAGTGACGTCAAATACCTACCACGGTATCTCCAGCTTGAAGGCAATCACGACAGCCATCAACAGCGGTGCAACGACCAGCGCCTTTACTCAGACGGTAGCAGCTGGCACTTACACCTTGAGCTTTTATGCCAAGAATAGTGGTGCGGTAAATACCTTGCGTGCTGGCTACAACCAAGGTGCCTCAGACGTGGCATGTACACTCGGTAGCACAGCCCTTATTACGGCAGGCTTCCAGCGCTATACTTGTACGTTTACTTCGACCGCCAACCTAACGAGTCTCTACATAGATGCCGGAGCTACTGCCTCGAATACGTTGTATATTGACGCGGTCCAGCTCCAAACTGGTTCAAGCGCTACCCCGTACCAAATAGGCAATATCCAGATTCGAGGTGTTATTAGCAACCCATTGACTGTTCAAAACTCGGCCGATTCTACCACCGCCTTCCAAATTCAAAATGCCGCCGGTACAGCCAACACCTTCGTCGTAGACACTGTTAACGGTCGCGCTTCGGCTAGTGTAGGCTTTGCGGTTGGCGCAACGAACGGAGCCACATTGACTGCCTGTACAGCCAGTCAATACCTTGGCACAGCTAAGTTAACCGGCGGTATTATTACTTCTGGCGTCTGTACTAACGATGCTACCGGTATTTCCGATGCTCGCCTCAAAACCAATATCCAGCAACTTGGTTCAGCCCTCAATGGCGTCAAAAATCTTAAAACCTACAGTTTTGATTACCGTTGTACCGACCCGGAATTTGCCGAGCTAAACCTATCTTGCGATAGGCAAACTGGTGTAATTGCCCAGGAACTACAGCAAATTTTCCCTGACCTTGTTAGTCAGCGCGAGGATGGTTACTACCAAGTTGACTACCGGGGGTTGAGCGTCTATACACTTAACGCCGTCGGTGAATTGGCACGAAATGTTGACAATATTCAGAGTGGCACCACGCCTTCCGGAGCCATTATCGCGAGTTCATTAACCTCAAATGGCGCTT
The DNA here is from genome assembly GCA_028286385.1 of Candidatus Saccharimonadota bacterium. GTDB lineage: Bacteria > Patescibacteriota > Saccharimonadia > Saccharimonadales > UBA4665 > RYN-405. The sequence continues at coordinate 5,849 of JAQBRQ010000037.1, read as the reverse complement.
TGGCTATTAATTCCGGCTCATCTGGTGACGTGGCTATTGACAGCGGTGGTAGTAGCGCTTATGTCAAGATTGGCACCGAAAAGGCCGCTGGCGTCAGTATTTCCCGTGCTGGAGCAATAACTAACGTCGATGGTTCGCTAAACGTTGACGAGTCAGCTGACTTTACAGGACCAGTTTCTATGAACTTTGCGACGGCTCAAAACTTACGCATTACCAGTGACCTCAAGATTGATAATGCCAGCACTTCCATGCCAGTCGATGCGGCCATCGAAATCACTAATTCAGGCGGTGGCGGCTACACCAACATCATCAGTACGCCGAACTTTACGGTCTCGGGCGCAGGCGATGTGTCGGCTAAGAACGTTACCAGTAAAGACGGCTCATTCCAGCTGCTTGATGCGGCCGGCACCAATGTCGTTACCATCGATAACGGTGGCAATGCCAGCTTTAAGGGCAACCTGAATATTGCCAGCGCGTCGCTATCGGGTGGCTTGAACGTTGGTGGTGATATCAATGTTGCCGGCCTAAGTACCTTCCAGAAGCTGGCGACCTTTATTGGTAAAACGATCTTCCGCCAGGACGTACAGTTCGATGGCCACATCACTGTCGCCAAAGACGGTGCCGGCTACGCAACGCTGCGTACGACCGAAACCACCGTCCACGTCGATTTCGTTGATGATTACGCTCAGGCGCCAGTCGTCAGCGCTGCTATCACTAATGGCAAATTCGCAGCCTACACTATCGATAATGTTACGGTCGGTGGTTTCGATATAACGATGCAGTCAGCGGCGCTGGCAGATACGACCTTTAGCTGGACGGCAATTGGCGTGAATACCCCGCAAACCGCCACGAATCCATTGCCAGTAACTCCGTAGCGCTAGAGCTTACGCTTTCTGCTACAATAGCAGTAACTATGGGAAGCCGTACACCGAATACCACCAGTTCAACACGAACCTTTATGAGCTCCAAGCCACCAGCCGGGGAGCCTAAAGCGCCGCGCAAGCGACCACAGATAAAACTGCCTAAAAAGTTCTCGCCATGGTTGCTGGTTATAGCCTTGCTGGTGTTCAGTATTTTTATGTTTGTGCAGTATCGTCAAGCTAAAGATAAGATAGCGGCCGACGCGCCGGCTGCTGCCAGTCAACAGGTGGATGACGTTATCACTAAGGTTGGCAAGTTAATCATTTTGCCAAAAGACCAGAAGCCAACTGTTGCGACGGTGGTTCACGCCGATAAACTCAAAGATCAAACCTTCTTTGCGAACGCCAAAGATGGTGATAAAGTCCTGGTGTACAGTACCCAAAAGCAGGCTATTTTGTACCGACCAAGCACCAATCAGTTGGTGAATGTATCATCGGTGACCGTAACGCCAACCGGCAACACCAGCCTATCTCCGCAGTAATAGGGTAAAGGTTGTGCCATACGCTTGCGAGCTATTAACACAAATCGTACCTTTAAAATCGTCTCGGACATATTGTTTGACGATGGATAGGCCAATACCAAGCCCACGTATGGCACCGTGTTTGGTTGTATAAAAGGGCTCAAAAATTTGTGGCAATTGCTGGGCAGTGATACCTTTGCCATAGTCGCAGACCGTAATATGCAAGTAGCGGCCGGCATCTATTATGGTTATGACAACCCGCCTTTTTTGGGGCGGTATGCCCGTGCCTGAGTAGGCGTCGATGGCGTTAGCAACTAAGTTGGCCATGATTTGGTTAAAACGCACCGGATCGCCATAGAGTTTGATTGGTGATTTTTGCTCAACGACTAAGCTGACGCCTGCTTTGCTAGCCAGCGGTTTAAGCACGGCCAGTAACTGCTTCATCTCGAGTTGAACGTTGAACTCAACCTCGTAGCTTTGCGATCTTAGCTGTTTACGTGCGGCCTGTACATAGCGTTCTAGCTGACGCAAGCTCTTGCGGGCCTGAGCAATAGCCGGTGATTCGTGGCGGCCAAGCTGCTGCAAGTTGAGCGACGCTGCGGTTAGCGGATTGGTTACGTCGTGCAGCAAGTGGGCGCTTAATCGACCGAACTCCGCGAAGCGTTGCAGCTCCAACAAGCGGGCGAGTTGCGTTTCTTCTAGTTCCTGCGTGCGCTCGGCAACCCGCTTCTCTAATAAGTCCCGCTCTTTGGCTAGTTCTGCTTTTGACCGCCGCGCGTGCTCTAACGAAGCAATACAAGCCAGCCCCAAAAAAAGCGCGCTTGCTAGGCCTAGAGTACGCATGGCCTGTCCACTACTTTTGGTAACGCATCAATCCGGTAGCCGACTCCGTGCACGGTCTTGATCATTGGCCGCTCAAATGGCCGATCAACTTTATCGCGCAGATGCTTAATGTGTACATCGATAGTATTGGTCCAGTTGTCGCTAACACCGGCCCAGCCATAGCGGCTTAACGCCTGGCGCGAGACGACGATTCCCTGATGCGCCATCAGGCACTCCAGCAGTAAGAACTCCTTGCGACGAAGCTTAATTGGCTGACCATCTCGGCTGGCTTCATGGGTAATGGTATTAATCCGCAGGTCACCAACCTCTAGGCGGCTACTAGCTTTGCTCGGTGTATCGGTGCTGCGGGTGAGGGTGCGCAAGCGAGCTTTAAGTTCGCCGAGGCTAAATGGCTTGGTGAGGTAGTCGTTGGCACCGGCATCGAGCAGATTAATTTTTGTAAGCACGTTACTTTCGCCGCTCAGTATTAAAACGGGAACGCTAACTCCGCGTTCCCGTAATTGTTGACACACGGCTAAGCCGTGAATATCCGGTAAGTGTAGGTCCAGAATAATCGCGTCGTAATATTCGCTGTCGGTTTTGTAGATACCACTTTTGCCTGTACTGGCAACATCAACTGCGTAACTGGTCTTTAATGCCTGGCTGAGAGCACTAGCAATAATTCGGTCATCTTCGATTAAAAGTAGTCGGGGATTTGTTTGCATAGCAGTCAGTATCACGGACAAACATTAAATAATTATTAAATCTATTCATTTTGTATAATTTTTGCAATTTTAGCATAACATTTTAAAAATGTCTATACATATTGTAGAAAATATGTTCTATGTTGCTGAGTAGCGAGCTGAGGCTTCGTGCCAGTTAGCCACATGCCACCAGGCGGCGACGTAATCGGCGCGCTTATAGGTGTAATCGAGATAGTAGGCGTGTTCCCAGACGTCCAGGCCAAGGATTGGCTCCGGTTGGCCAAAGTTGATCGGGTTATCCTGGTTAGCGGTTGTGGTGATCGACAGGTCAGGTAGCAGCCAAGCCCAGCCGCTGCCAAAAACGCCCAGTGAGGCCTTGGTAAATTCATCGGTAAAGTTCTGGAAAGAGCCGTACTTAGCTTTGAGCCCGTCGGCTAATTCGCCACTCGGCTCCAGATTACTTTCAGGCGATAAGAACTTCCAAAAAGCGGTGTGGTTGTAGTGACCGCCACCGTGGTTGCGCACAACGCTGCGGACTGATTCCGGCACGGCATCCAGGTTAGTCAGCATATCTTCCAGCGATTTGTCGGCAAGTTCTGGGGTCTGTTCGATGGCGGCGTTCAACTTATCGACATAGGTCTGGTGATGCTTGCTATGGTGCAACTCCATAATGTCTTTGCTGATGTATTTCCCAAAGGCGTCGTAGTTATATTCGAGATCGGGTAGTGTAAACATAGTGAACCTCCTGTTACTTGCCTTCTACTATAGACTCATCGCCGGGCTCCGTCGATAGTCCACCACTAGTTGCAGCCCTCCATTCAAATTGTTCGAATGGTTCGAGGAGTGTCTCGCGATTAGTCTTAGGGTCTGCGGCTTTAAGAAGCGATGACAAGTCAAAACTCTCTTCCTCTTCCTTGGCCGGATCGTGAATCGCCCAGTCCACATGCAGTCCAAGCTGCAGATCCTCTGCAATCGTGGAAATACGTTGATTGTAATGAGCGACGTTTGGTAGTTGGCTAAATTGTGTGGCAAGGCGATTCATGATGTTATTTAGGTTATCCTCTGTTAGATCTTGCGAGCCGCGACGATCCCCTTCACTAAATTGTTGGCTTGGTGTATGTACGCGCATCAGCAATGCAAACTCATCACCACCTTTTCGTGTTGCGATGAGCTCTTTTTGGAGCTGTTCCTCTGGTTTTGGTGTGACGTTTGGATAAATTCGAGTCCAGGCATCTGTCTCGCGCATAGCAGAAGCAAAAAAGTGACCCGCCTCCTTGAGTGCATCATCGCCGCCGTCGTGCCCAGTAGCCTCATTGACCGTTTTGAAGTTTTTAAGATCGATATAAAACACTGCGAATGGTTGCCGCTCCTGGACAAGTGTGTCGATCTGCTCTTTGAGCGCCCAAAGATTGCCAAGACCAGTCAGGGCGTCGGTGTAGGCCAGCTCTCGCAACAGCAGATTCTCGACCTCAAGCTCATCGATTCTCGCCAATAACTCCTGATTTGGATCGTGATACTGTTCGCCTGTCATCTTCACATTATACCAACAGCACCGCACCTATGCAGCATCATTGGTTTGACCCTATATTTTGGTATACTGAAGGCAAAGTAATATTATGCAATCATCTAAACTCTCGCTATCTGTTGTGGTGCCACTTTTTAATGAAGGGGCCGGCCTCGCATCGTTCCACGAATCTTTGATTCAGGCGGTGAAGGCTGCTGTAGACCATTACGAAGTAATTTATTGTGATGATGGCAGTGATGATAACACCGCGGCATTAGTACAAAAGTTGCACCATGACGATCCCCGGATCAAGCTCGTGAAACTTTCACGTAACTTTGGTAAAGAGAACACCCTAGCCGTCGGTATCGCGCTGGCCCAGGGTCAGGCAATTATTATGATTGATGGTGACGGCCAGCACCCACCGGAACTGATACCGCAATTTATTGAGGCTTGGGAGCAAGGCGCGCGAGTCGTGATTGGCGTGCGAACAGCCAATAAGCATGAGGGCTGGTTCAAGCGCCTTGGTTCACTGTTCTTTTACAAGTTTTTCAATAGGTTAACGAACCAAAAACTAGTGCCAGGCTCAACTGACTTCCGTTTAATTGATCGATCAGTCCAGCAAGCATTTTTAAAACTCACCGAGAGCGATCGCATCACCCGGGGCCTTATTGACTGGCTTGGCTTTAAGCGCCACTACATAGACTTTACGGCAAACGCCCGCCAGCAGGGTTCGGCTGGCTATAGTCGACGCAAGTTACTAACGCTAGCGACTAACAGTTTTGTGTCACTCACCTCGGTTCCGCTCTATCTTTTCGGTTACCTCGGCATGTTTATCACAACCGCGGCCTTTGTGCTCGGCAGCGTAGTAGCCATAGAGCAGTTGCTTCTTGGTGATCCGTGGAATTGGAATTTTACCGGCACGGCGATGCTCAGCATCATGCTGGTATTCTTGGTTGGAATTGTGCTGTTATCGCAAGGTGTTCTGGCGCTTTACATATCGCATATTCACAATCAGAGTAAGCAGCGCCCGCTGTATGTAATCGATTACGCAGCCTCTGCCGGTATAGATGCGGACAAAGAGTAATATGGAAGCCCGCGTTCGCCGCTTCCTAGCGCGCCCTTCAGGTAGATATGTAGTCATCGGCGGCAGCGTCTACCTGATTGAGTTGCTAGTGATTGTTGCTGCTCAGGCTGCTGGCGCCAGTGCGACCGTTGCGGTGGGTATCAGCTTTTGGGTCGGCCTGATTATATCGTTTGTGCTGACAAAAATAGTGACCTTTAGCGATAAGCGCACGCATCACCGAGTGCTGGTGCCGCAAATCGTCGCCTTTTCGCTGTTGGTGCTGTTCAACTTTAGCTTTACAGTCTTTGTAACCAGCTTACTAGAAGACACGCTGCCAGCCGTGGCAACCCGAACGCTTGCCCTCGGCATAACAAC
>JAQBRQ010000025.1 GCA_028286385.1 Candidatus Saccharimonadota bacterium | reverse complement strand
CCGCCGTAGCCGCCATAACCTCCGTAACCACCGTAGCCGCCAGCGCTTGCGGTGCCGGTAGCGATGAGTCCGAATGCTAAAGCACCAACTACGGCACTGCTAACTATTCGTGTTACTTTGCGTGTTTTTTGCTTTAGATTGGGGTAGCCTATACTCATGGCACCCTCCCTTCCTTATTATTAACCTAATTAACCTACCTTTTACTTTTTTGCCAAGTTGGTCATCACTAAGTCAAGTCATCACAGCGTATTGGTTTTTTTAGACAGCGCTACCAGTAAATGCCGCGGTAACAAGGCCAGCGGTCATAGCGGTCATGGCGGTCATAACGGTCATAACGGGTGTAGTTAGTATAGCTAGTGTAGTTGACGCGTCCCTCGCGGCCATAACCTCCGTAGCCACCGTAGTCGCCTCCGAAGTCACCTCCGTAGCCGCCGTCCCAAGCGCTTGCGGTGCCTGTAGCGGCAAGTCCGAATGCTAGAACACCAACTACGGCGCCACTAACCATTCGTGTTACTTTGCGTGTTTTTTGTTTTAGATTGGGATAGCCTTTACTCATGGCCTCCTCCTTTCCTTATATTATTTAACCTACCTCTCTGTCGGGTTAGTCATCGCAGCGTACTAAAACTATCCCGAACTATACGCCGCTGATATCTTGCGTCTATGAAATAGGTCGTTGCATGGGTCTGCTAAAATACAACCTGCTCACGTTAAGCGCCAAAAATGAGCGCGAGTGCAGAGACAAACATCAGCACAATCATTACGCGCATGATAAAGACATCACCTTTGCGGACCGCCAATCTGCCGCCGATAAAACTACCCGCGAATGTCGAGCATATACCAACTGCCGCTACATGCCATAGCACTAGTCCTGAGCCAACCACACCTGCAATGATAGTCGCGTTGAGTATCAATGCCGACCACCGCTTAGTCAGATTGGCCTCAATCGCCGTCATTCCGAGTATGCCCATTAAAACTATATTTACCAGAGTGCCAAGACCACCGCTAAAAATACCTTGTAACAATAATGATACCGTTAATAACGCTCCGCCTACCCATTTCTGCCATAGTTGAGGGTGATGCGGTTTAACCCCTACTTTCTTGAAGATTACTACTGGTATCATCAGCAATAGAATAATGCCGAGAGCTATCCTATACACATCGCTATCCAATGATTTAATAATGAACGGCACAACTAGGCCGACGGCAAGCGCCAGTACCATTACTGGTATAACTCTGGCCTTAGAAACCTTGCCGTGCGCCTTTCTCATGCCAGAAAGCGAGCCGATGGTTACCGACAAACCACTGAACTTACCCGTAGCTACCGCCTGGCCAGGCGTTAACCCCAGAAATATAGCAAGCGGTGTCGTTATAAAGGCGGCTCCGCCACCGGCGATACCGCTCATTATTGAACTAATGAAACCAGCTACAGCAAAAAGCGCTAATCCCCATTCACTCATTGGCTAATCATAGCAGAAGCTTGCGATGATTAAGGCAGAATCGGTGGCTGATTAACGTACTTGGGGAAAGGTCTTGGAGGAGCACCCTACAAAAAGCTCATCCCTCTTTATTGATGAAGTGTGCCTAACCGGGAGTAATTAACCCCCCAGCAGCTATGCTTTACTGGCGTGGTGGCAACGGAAATCGAATACTAGGATCCAAAATGTCGGATAGGCCCTGCAATTGCTCTTCGCTCATTCGAGAGGCAGGCGGCTTAATACCTAGTCTGCTTCGAAGCTCGTCATGAGCAGCAAAATGAGCGTGTATATCCAACTCCCCTTCTGGCAGCTTACCAGCGTGACGGAGTTCGGCTAAAAGAATATGACTAGCGTAAGTAACAGCCACATTAACGATTGCGCTCTCCGCGTCCTTTTCACTCCAACCCGACTTCTTTAGTACTGCAGTGGTAAGTGAGCCAATTGAACTCACAACTGCAATGTCATCAGCATATCGGTCTATGTCGTCGCCATGCTGACCGATGTCGTCAATAACCTTCTTATCTGCACGACCTCTCTGATTACGTCCAAACATAATAAAGACTCCTTAAATAACCTTATTTACTTATATAACACCATAATCACATTTTTTGCAAGTATACGTAACATGCACCTCAAACCCCCACTCAAGCAGCAACCGTGCATACTTCAAAGAGCCACTCTCTAAAGTGGTACACGGAGTGGGCCAGGAAGGTACACTCCATGTATGCAATACGGGAGTGGTCCAAAGCGTAGTGCTTGGTAGTACCTTAATAAATGCAGGCTGTGGCCAATTCAAATTGGGTCCAGAAATAGAAAAGACCTTCGAATTGCTTCAAAAGTCTTTTTTGGAGGAGCTGGCGGGTACTGCCCCCGCGTCCGTAAGTTTATCTTTGGCATGTCGTCTACAGGTATAGTCTGTTTTGTGGTCTTAGGCACCCAGTATTTAAACAAACAAACATCTGAGTGCAGCAATCCTTGGGCTTAGCAGCTAGCTAGGATAAAACTAGCTGAGCGTCCTGAAGATATAGCGCGCCTTTGTACTATCAGGCGTCATACGCGGCACGTCGTAGTTATTAGGCTACGAGTTTAGCTGTTGCGAGCTGTGGAAACTGAAAGTTACCAAGTGTTGCAACAAGCTGTTCTTTAACTTTTGCAGTTATAGAGTTTTGCCTATACGCTGACAAGCGACCTGCGAACATAACCGATAAAGTCCAACGTCGAGCTTAAAATTCAGCCCCATGTGTTTAGCCACTTAATGTGACCTAGTATATATTATACCACATTATGTCAAGCTTATGCTAATAAATCTGTTACTATGGAGGGATGTTAAGTGCGCCAACTAATGAGCTTCCCTGTCGTGATAAGCTAGGTTTTGATACCCAAAAGCAGGCTCGGGCCGCGGCCATGGTTGCCGACTATCAGCATGGGACTAAGCTTAAAGTCTACCACTGTCGCCACTGTAATTTGTGGCACCTCAGCACTGTTTAAACAGCAACCGCGTGATCGCAAGCTCCAAGGTTGCCAGGGCGGCAGGTGATGGTGTGAAGCTTTTGTAACCCTGCGAGCAGTTGCATCAGCTGATCCTCGCCCATACCGGTAAACTCAGGCCCAAAATTCCGACTAATGATCGTGCCGGCCGCATACGTCATTTGCGCGCCCATCTGCGTTGGTATGGCGCGATGCTTGCGTCGATTGTTCGGATCGACCTTCACTGCTACTAATCCCTTTGCTTCCAGGAGCTTGATCTGGCGGCTAATGCTGGCTTCGGTCTGTCCAAGATTATCGGCGATCGTGCTCTGTTGGATGCGTTGATTCTGTTCGAGAACCAGCAAGATTCTATACTGGCTCAGGCCAATACCGAGTTGCTCCTGGAGCAGCTGGTCGGACTGCTTACCGACGACCGCGGCCAGGTGCTGCAAAAGATAGGCGAGATTATTAGTAGGACCCATGCTGCTAGTGTAACCCTGCATACTTAACACATCAAGTGTTGAGCGACAGGTACAGGTTGTGCCACTCGTCGAGACTGAGGGTTTGAGCCCGGCGCTTTGGGTCAATATCGACGCTGGCGCAGACTGCTTTGACGGCTTCTTTATCGAGCTGAAGTCCGGCGCTCAAGCTGTTGAGCAACGTTTTGCGGCGCTGCGAATAACCGGCTTTAACGAGCCTGAAGAAGTCTTTGGCATCTAGGTCCGGGAATAGTGGTTTTGGTCGACGCTGCAAAACAAGAATTTGCGAGTCCACTTTTGGTGGCGGCGAGAACAGCTCAGCTAAGACAACTCGGCTGAGACTGACTTCCCAGTAATACTGCGCTGTGACGCTAAGCAATGACATATCACCGGGCTTGGCAGCGACGCGTTCGGCAACTTCTTTTTGAATCAACAGCACGGCAGCTGCCGGTGGATTGGCTGTTTCGCTGATGACACGGATTAAGTTACTGGTTAGATAGTAGGGAATGTTGGCAACAACCTTATAATCTGGCGGCAGGTTCGTGAAATCAAAACTCAGGATGTCTTGACTGACCACATCGAGATTAGGCGCTTTCACGCGGTTTGGTAAGTCGGTCGCCAGATGCGGATCAAATTCAACAGCGCGCACGTGTTTAGCTTGCTTAACGAGCAGCTCGGTTAAGGTGCCCCAGCCCGGACCGATCTCCAGCACAAAATCATCAGCGCTTAGCTGGGCGGCATCGCACATGGCCACTAAACTATCGTGGTCTTTTAGCCAATGTTGGCCGAGTGATTTCTTAGCATACGGCTCAGACATAAAGCTCCATTTTCTTCGTAAAATCATCGAAGTTGGTATACAGTTCGGCTTGAATACCATAGGCCTCGGCAGCAGCAACATTTTCCGCTAAATCGTCCCAGAACAAGATTTCCTCTTTAGCTACACCCGGAATCTGCTGGTGAGCCTTTTCAAAGAATGCCACATCGGGCTTTTTTACTCCCAGATCATTGGACACGAAAATGCCGTCAAACATATCAGCAAAGCCCATACGCTCCATAATATACGTCGTCCGATAGCGTTCTTGGTTAGTCGCCAAGTAGCATTTGGTGCCAGCTGCCCGCAAACGCTGGATATAGTTGATGAGCGACTGGTCGATACTGTGCTCCTTAGTAAACCAGTATTCCAAGAAGTCGTCGGTACCATGTGGCCACTTCCATTCTTTTAAGTAAGGTTCGAGAACCTCCTTCATATCGCGCAGTCCAACCGTTGAATCCCGAAATGGACCTTTGAAAAATGGCTGTGTCATATCGTATGATATTCCGTATTCACGTTCCAGCTCAATGGTAAAACTTTGGCCATTAAGTAACACGCCGTCGACATCAAAAAGTATAGTTTTTATCATTGCATTACCAATAGTGGTGGCTCAACCAGTAGTTATAGGCACCTGACCAGCTTCCAAAGCGACCAGTGGCGTAACCATTGCACCATCTAAGCTGGGTGACTGGGCTAGTTGCCCAGTCACTACCAGCGCTGCCCATCTTACTGCCAGGCAAAGCTTGGCATAAACCATAAGCGCCAGAGCCATTGCTGGCGGTCGGATTCCAGCCAGATTCATGGCTGACTATATAATCAACATATTGGTAATCGCCGGGTGCGATGCCGGCCAGCCCCATATCGCCCTTAATGCCACCCAGGTTACTGCCGATGACTTCGATCTGCTTAACCGGCTCCTTAGTAACGACTTTTTGGATGATAGTGCGGGTGACCTCGACGTTATTGCGCAACGTAACCTGGTATGTAACCGTTTGTTGGCCCGGCGTTCCCTGCTGGCGGACTGCGTTAGTGCCATAAGCCAATGAGGCGTCAGGAATTTTTTGAACCGGCATCGCAATGTCCTCGGCGACAGTCTCCACTTTGGTGCCGGTACGGAGGACGGCAATTTGCTGATTAGCTACGATTGGCGTGCTCGGGTCGGTGCTCAACTTGTCATCTTTGGTGATGACAATTTTCTTTTCCTTAATAAGAGCGCCGACAGTTTTGGCGTGGGTGCGTAATACGACCGGTGTGCCATACAGATCAACATTAACTGGGGTAGCACGGTTAATCACAACCTGCTCGCCGATGGCGCCGGACTTAACAAAATCCTGAGTCGGAATGGTAGCTACTTTGTCTTCGGGGTACAGATTCTGGCCAGCTTGATTGGCAATACTGCGCGGTGTTCGGGCGGCGCTAAAAGCATTCGTTTTGTTGTCGCCATCGACAACCTGAACCGGTACAGCCCGATAAATATTAATACGGAACTGGTCCTGGTCGATATTAGTGTTAGCTGCTGGCTCCACGACGTCACCTTCATGCAGTGTGATGTCGAGCTTTTGGAGCAAACTACCGACCGTCGCCTTTTGAGCTGGGACAATTTGCTGCTCATGGTCATGCGAAATAATCACAATCTTGGCATCGTGGGCCGGCGGTAACTTATTCGTCTGGCGCGCAATGCCATACAGGGCAACGCTCAGCACAATTAAAATAGCGAAGGTAAAAAATGGAACAGCATGCGGGTGCTTGCTGGCAATTCTTAACTTGCGGGTGCGTTTGCCTCTCGGCAGTTGCCGGAATTGTTTAACGCCCTGGTGGATGGAGGTGAGTTTTCTGCGCATAGCTCGTGAGGTCTTATTGTACCAAAAACACCTTACCGTGACCAGTCAGCAGCCTGTTACAGCTTCTTGAGTGGCGCGAAGGCGATGTTTAGCTTGCGCGCACCTTTACCCTTGAAGTAGATGACGGCATTGTCACCATCGAGCTCCATAACCGTTCCCGTGCCGAAGATCTCGTGACGGACGTCGTCGCCTTCTTCTAAGTCTGGCACGTAACGGACCTCATTTGGATCAATCTGCTGGTTACTGGCTGGCGCGCCGAGTAAGCCCGGTTCAAAACCGTAGTCAGTGGCGTTGGCTTGGAATTCACCGTCAATTTCCGACAGGAAGCGGCTTGGCGGGTTGTGCTGAACGCCTCCGTACAACAAACGACTGGTGGCATACATCATGTACAGCTCTTCGCGGGCCCGCGTCATGCCAACATAACATAGGCGACGCTCCTCTTCCATTTCGCTCTGGTCGTACAGCGCCCTGGAGTGCGGAAAGATTGATTCTTCGAGTCCAGCCATAAACACCACGGGGAACTCCAGACCTTTGGCGGCATGCAGGGTCATGAGCGTTACTGCATCGTTACCAAAATTAGCGCCGTCTAGATCACTGACCAATGCGACTTCTTCCAAGAAGCCAGCCAAACCAGCATCCTGATATTCTTGGGCAACACTGAGCAACTCTTTAACGTTTTCCTGGCGAGCTTCGCCTTGCGGTGTGCCATCATCGAGGTATTTGAGATAACCAATACGGCGCAGC
>JAQBRQ010000013.1 GCA_028286385.1 Candidatus Saccharimonadota bacterium | reverse complement strand
GCCCGTAGAGCTGGAGCTCTTCAAGTAAGTACTTTTGGCTATCTGTTAACTTGCCGTTTGCTAGCTCGGCTAATCGAGCAAAATACCGCGCTAAGCGGCTATTGGTGCCGCCATCAAACAGTTTTTGGGCGCAAAAAGCGTCCCAGGCAGCCCGCTCATCGGAATCTAGACTCTTGGGGTAATTGCGGGCTTTATACAGGGGCAGTAACATCTTGAGGCGGTCGTCATGAAAATTATCGGCCAGGCTATTGAGCTCTTCGGGCTTGGCGGTTCGTACTGTACGCATGGCTTGTTTATCGCCGTTGTCGATAAACTTGTCGTATAAGCGGCTGTCGACGGTGAGCTGGCTTTCGTCTAACGCTGTCTGCTGTTCTTTATCGCGCTGGGCGTCCATCTTTTCGACTGCCTCTAGTATCTTCTTGGCAAAAGCGGCACGGTGTTGCTGGAGTATTCCGAGATGTTTGGTGATGGTCTCCAGTTTGAGTTCGATGCGCTCCTGCACGGCTTCGTCCTTAATAACGCCGAGTGGCGCCACCGCTGGGCTGCGATTATATTTAACTGATTTGACGGGCAAGCGCAGTGCTTCGGGATCTTTAGAATAGCGCCAGGCCTGGATTAGCTCGTCGACGCTCATATCCAGGAATGGGGTTGGATCATGGCGCAAATCGAAGACGAGCGCCGAACCGGGCTGAGGATGCTTGGCCAGCAACACTGCCACCGACGTACATAAGCTTGAGCCTGCACCACTATACCGGCCGGTGGAGTACACGAACGGATTGCCGGTTTCGATGATTTCGGCAGCTTTCTTTTTGTCGCGAACGCCCAGCAAGTATTCGAACAAGTCTTTTTGCTTTTCGCGAATTAACTTGGCGACCGCGATGGTGGCGTAAACGTCGTTGAGCGCATCGTGGGCATTTTCGTGATCAAGTTTGTTTACTTTGGTGAGCAATTCCAGGCGGTTAGCCGGCTTACCCTCGTCGTTGAAAGGCCACTCAATGCCTTCCGGCCTGAGGGCGCGCGTCATGCGGACCAGGTCCAGAATATCCCAGCGCGAGCAACCATTAGCCCACTGCCATTCGTACGGATCGTAGAAGTTACGGTAGTGCAAAAAGCGCATAAACTCGTCGTCAAAGCGGATGCTATTGAAGCCCACAAATATGGTATCCGGTTGGACGACTTGGTCATAAAAAATCTTTAAGAATTCGGCCTCGGTGACGCCATCGGCCAAGGTTTGCTGCGGCGTGATGCCGGTTACCAAAATTGCATCTGGCGACGGCAAGGTATCGGCTGTTAACTTGATTAACAGATTGACCGGATCGCCGATTGGATTGAGCTCCATATCGGTCCGCTGACCGGCAAACTGCATAACCCGGCCCTCACGGGCGTCAAACCCGGTGGTCTCTAGATCGTAAAAGAAAAAACTTGCTGCCATAGTAGTTACCAGTTTACCACTAGTCTGCTGCATGGCGGCCGTGACTTAATGAAAAGTTAATATTCGAATTGGTAGGCGGCGTTTTTACCGACCTGGATGGTGTTACCCGGCTCAATGCCTTGGCGAACCATTTCGTGAAGAATGCCGGCGCGGCGCATGATATCGCGCAAGCGCTGGACGCCCTCTTCGCTGTCGAAGTCGGTGCGGCGGGCAAAGCGCTCGATGCGCTCACCGGTGACTTTGTACAGCTCTTCGTCGTTGACAACGGTGTAGGCATCGGATGTATCGCTCAGCGTCAGCACTGGGATGCTGGTATCGGGCTTTTCGGCCTCAACATGGGCGCGAACTTCCTGAACCTTGCCGCTGATGGCATAGAGCATTTCCTTAAGACCCTGGCCGGATTGGGCCGAGATGGCAAAAATGGCGGCACCTTTAGGCGCGGCTTTTTTGAGCTTCTTAATAAGATCGTCGGTCATCTCGTCGTCAAGACCTTCAACTTTAGTGATAGCGATGACTTCGGGACGTTTGATAAGATCGGGCTGATAGGCCTTAAGCTCGGCTTTGACGGTTTTGTAGACGCTAACAACATCTTCGTTGTAGGCATCGATTAGGTGCAGCACCACGGCGGTGCGCTCAATGTGGCGCAAGAAGTCGTGGCCCAGGCCTTTGCCGTCAGCGGCACCTTCGATTAAGCCAGGAATGTCGGCAATCAGCACGCTGTTCTGGCCATCAATATCGGCCACACCCAAGTTTGGCGATAGCGTCGTGAAGGCGTAGTCGGCGATTTCCGGGCGGGCGTTACTGACTTTACTCAGCAGCGTTGATTTGCCAGCATTTGGCAGACCGACCAGGCTAACATCAGCGATCATTTTAAGCTCTAGCCCCAGATTGAATTGTTCGCCAGGCTCACCTTTTTCGGCAAAGTTCGGTGCCTGACGACGGGATGATACGAAGTGAGCATTACCGAAGCCACCATGGCCGCCCTTGGCAATAATTGCCGTTTGGCCGTCTTCGGTCAGATCGGCTACGACTTCACCGTCTTCGATGGTAGCAACGGTGCCGACCGGAACTTGCACGATCATGTGCTTGGCGCTGCGGCCGTGCATACGGGTTTTGCCGCCGGGCTTGCCATCATCGGCCTTTAACTCTCTTTGATAACGGAAGGCTGCTAGGGTGTTCTGGTTGCGACTGGCTTGCAGTACGATGTCGCCACCGTTGCCGCCATCGCCGCCATCCGGGCCGCCTTTATCGATAAATTTTTCGTGGCGAAAACTCAACTTGCCGTTGCCGCCATCGCCTGCCACTGCTACTACTTTAACTTTATCGATAAAACTCATCGCTATAGAATACCAGATTTTTGCTCTCTAGTCCACCCCTGTACTCTAAAGCGACTGTTTAGTGGGCGATGTAGTGGCCGAATTTGCTGGACGAGACCCAATCGCTATAGCCCACGCGGCCAAAGCCAGAGAGGCCGTTCATATCGGAGTATTTGATCATGGTGCCATCATCGGATACCGCTTCGACGTAGGCAACATGACCGAAGTAACCGGCATCACTTTGGCCGATAGCTCCGGCAGTTGGCCGGCTGCTAACGCTCCAACCGCTGAGCGGAGCCAGGTTATCCCAGGTGTTGGCGTTACCCCAGTTACTTGGAACAGCCATCTTGCTAGCGACGTACCAGGTACAGTAGCCGTAATCGTAGCCGTTGTAGCCGTAGATTGGTGCGCCACCCCAAGGGAAGCTGGAGCTTGCCACAGCGCTGGAGCGAGCTACTTGAGCAGCAGTAATAACAGCACCCCTGGTGCCATCTGGAATCACAATTTGCTGTCCTGGTTGAAGACCTTTGATTTCGGCATCGTTAAAGGCAGCGATCTTGTCTTTGTTGGCATTGTACTTTTGGGCCAGCATTTCGACCGTGTCACCCGCCTGTACGGTGTAGATAATGCCATTAACTGGCGGGATTGTTAACTTGGTACCGGCTGTGATTGCTTCACCGGATAAGCTGTTTGACCAGCGGATGCTATCTGAGGTAACGCTGAATTTAGCGGCGATGCTGGCTAAACTGTCGCCGGCAACGGCGGTGTATGACTTGATATCGGCCCGTGACTTGAGAGCCGTTGCCACAACTTGCGGCTTGCTCACAACACTGTCGTTAGAGGCAGCGATGGTCACGGTGGCAGCCTGAGACTGCGCCTGGTTGGTGATAGCCGTTGTTTCGGGCAAACTACTGAGTCGAGCGACCATCAAGGCGATATCGGCTGAGGATACGCGGTCTAGCGGATTAGCGACATCTCCGGCAATACTGGTGTCGCCAGCCACGGCTGCAGCCTTTGGTAGGCCAGTGGTGCGCGGATTTTGGACAACAATAATAGAAATCACCGCTAAAACGGCGACATTTGATAACAATAATGCAGTACGTATAGCCCGACGACGAGTCGACTTACGTCGCATTTTAGATTGGAGATGGCTCTTTAGGACAGTTAAGCGCTTAGCTGACCTAGGGGTGCCAGTTAGGGATATGCGCTCAAGGATCGAATTGGAAGGGGTTGTACTGATACAAACTCCTGCACACGGGGTGCAAATACTCTTACAAATAGACGTTTATATTACCAGGGGTGCAAATGAGTTTGCGGTCAAAAAATTGTCGTATTTCAGAGGTAGCGGTCGCACAGATAAACATCTATAACAAAAAGCTACCAAACAAGTATAGCAATTACGGCTAAAATTGCAAGGTTTTTATACTTGTCGACCCCTGTTAAGGCGGCCTAACGACCGCACAATGCGTGACAATATTTGTTGGTCAGAGCTTCGTGCTCTTCCAGAGTCTTAGAGAAGTGCGTAGTGCCATCGTCACCAGAGACAAAGTACACCCAGTCGGTTGTTGCCGGTTTGGTGGCAGCAGCCAGCGAACTACTGGTGATCGTACTGATTGGGGTTGAAGGCAAACCGGTGTGAATCAAGGTGTTATATGGCGAATCGTAGGTCAAATCGGGGGCCCGACCAGCGGCAATTGAGCCATACTTAGCTGTAGCGTCCGAGCCAAGCATCATGCCAGCCTTGAGACGCGATAGGAATACCTGGGCGGCCTGCGTCTGATCTGCAGGCTTACTAACCTCCTGGAGTACTATTGAGGCTAAAGTAATGCCCTGATACGTCGTAAGACCCTGCGCGGCGAAGGCAGCCTGGACGTCTGGTGTCAAATATTCACCCATCTCGACGATCGACTGACGAATAATCACTGTCGGCGAGGTAGTGGCATCTTTTTGGAAGGAGTCGGGCCACAACAACCCCTCTAGCGTATTGCTGGTGCTCGGTTTGAAGGCTAAGGCCGGTAAATCAGCATACTGAGAGGGATCAAGCGCCTGATCGACATCAGTTGGCGCAAAACCCTCGTTAATCAGGTCGGCTCTAATCTGATCAATACGCCGCCCCGGCAAAATGGTGACTAGCTTGGTTGATACTTTGCCCTTGGTGAGCGTGCTGACGATCTCACTGGTACTTTGGCTCGGCGAAAAGGCATAGGTGCCGGCCTGAAGCTTATCGCCTAACTCTTTGCTGTGCACGTACAGCCCCATTGCCCAAGCGCTGCGAATCAGGTGCTTGGATTCCAGTGATTCGGCGATTTCTTTGACTGAGCTACCTCGCTCAACGGTGAATAATTGTGTGGTCTGATTATTGCTCACCGGCCCCAGCTTGTCGTTGTAGTTGTGGCGCACAGTAACGGCTCCGATTATGGCAATAATGAGCAGCGACAGCGCCAGTATCCAGACACGGTTCGGTAAACTGCCGCGGCGCATAGACCCGAGGTTGTAGCGGCTCATGAGGTAACCTCTTGGGCTATATTAGGGTGCTCTTTTAAGAAATCATCAAGAATATAGGTGGCGGCCAAGGCATCGATATCGCCCTTATCGTAGGCTCTGCCGCGGGCTTGGAGCTCGGCCTCGGCGTGCTTGGAAGTCAGCGCTTCGTCCTGCATATGGATTGGTAGTGGCACATGTTGCTTTAATTGTGCCACAAAGGCCTCAATGGCATCTGTTTGAGCGGTATGCTGGCCTTGCATGCCGCGCGGGAAGCCTACAACGACGGCCCGAACGCCTTCAACTTCGATGATGCTCTCTAGCGCGCCGAAGAATGTGTCATCCTGGATGAGCGTAATGAGTGGCCGCGGCAATCGGGCTTGAACGGTGGCCACCGCCACGCCGACGCGCCGGGCGCCAACGTCTAGTGCCAGTATGCTGTTAGGGGTTACTGCCATTACTCGTGCTCGGCTTAGTGCTTGTAGGCTTCGCAATATTAACAATGATCTTATCGGTTTTCTTAGGTACGGAGTTAACCCAGAATGGGCTAAGTTTAACATCGACGCTCTTTACATCTGGATTGTTCTGAAGTGAGGCGCGAATGTCAGCACCCTTTTTGCCCGCTGCGTCGCTCTTAATCGTTGCGACATCAAGGTCCGGACCAGCAGTAGCGGTCGCCGCCAAGGTTACCTGGGCATCGGTTGCTGACTGGTTCGTTACGGTGAAGGCTGCTCCACTCAGGCCATTATCCAGGATGCTCTGCTTGTTGGTATCAATCTCTTTCTTAATACTGTCTTCGACCAGCTTCTTGAGGTCGCTATCGTGAACACCGAACATAGTGTAGGTTACCGTGCTGGTTGCTGTAACGGTGCTCGCTGCATCACCGGGCTGTGCGCTAACCGTAACTGCCGGAGTGCCAGCAAGATACGTGGCGCTAATGGCGCGGTAGCCTTGTTGCTTTAGTTCGGTTTCGAGTGGCACTTTGAGGTTAGCATCGGCCGCCGTAAGCTTAGCTTTAACATTGGCGATATCGGTTGCACTAACCACCTGGGTAATGTTATCGGTACCGCCGGAAATTGACGAGCTGACCGACGCTGAAACATCTTTACGGCCCGCTACAGCAAAGCTATTAGCACCGTTATAGCTGGAACCTCCGTTTTGCGCGATGATAGTCGTACTATCGGTAGCATTGTACGAGTAGCATTTGTTCTTTGGTGGACCAGAAGGAATTGGGCTAAATGAAGTATTTTCTTGGGCGATATATGTCAAACCATTAGAGCTCACCCCTGTACCCGCAGGTACGTCTGGTGGCCCGTTGTCAGGAATTGAACCACAAATCAGAGCTGACATAGCAAGCCTACCGCTGGCCTTGTTACCGTTGTTCTTCTGACCGGTGGTAGTGACTTGTTGCGTATTGGACTTTTGCTGGGTTGCCAATTTGGCTGGAACGGTGCTGGTGCTAGCCTTGAGAGTCTTGGCCGCAGTAGATAGGTTTAGATTGAGGTTGGTATCGACATTGCTGGCATCAGTCTTAATATTGATGGTCGCCTTTGGCAAAGCAACAGCCGCGTAAACACCGCCGCCGATCAACAGAATGCCCGCCAGCACGCCCAGAACTAGGAGCAGACGGAACTTCTCGAAGTTCGGTACGGATAGCTTTTTGTTCTTTTTACCTTTTGGCGGTTCAAAAGTTTTGGTCGCAGCAGCTGCATCTGCGAGGGCTTCGGGCGCTTCGTCGTCATCGAGTGTTAGAGTCTCAACACCATCAGCACCAGTTGCAGCAGCGCCGATCCCGGCTAATTTGCCAATAGGCTGCTCGGCGGCATCTGGCGGTAGCTCGTCAATTGTTTCGCCGCCTTCTTGAATGGTTTCCTCGGCATCACTGTCGAGCATTGGTCCGGCTGGGACTTCGGGCTTACTAGTCAGGGTTTTAGCAACGTGCACACCTGCAAGACCAGCCAGCGGCAACAATCCAGCTTCGGAAGTGATGAGCACCAGGTGCTTTTTGGCTTCGTCAGCGGCGCGCTTGAGCAACTTCATATTAACGATACTCTGGAAAACACTGGCACGCTTTGGCAGCACCAAGGCGACAATTTTACCGTTGGAGGACTTTAATTTATCGATAATCCCGGTGATTTCGTCGTCGATATCGATGTAAATAGTGTCTTTGTCGTTTGCAGTCATGGTTAGGTACTTAACATTTTATCAATTTTTTCACGGATTGATCCAGATTTACCGGCCGAGAACTGTTTTGTGTCCATACCAACACGTAATAATCCCATGGCCGTAATGAAGGTATGGTCGGTAACGTCCCCTGTTAGGTCGGTCATGCCCGGGACCTGGCCAGGACGAATGTGGTGAACGCTTGGTTTGCGGGTAAACGGCAGTGATTTGTACCATTCGGTGGCTTCGAGACGCTCCATAAGAATATCGAGTGATGAACCGCCGCCGCAAAGGAACATGCGGTGCGGCAGGTGATCGAGCTTAGTAAACTCGCTCAGAGCCAGCTCGATACCGCTAACCCAGGTTTCGGCAGTTTTGTTGAGCGCCGCTTCGATAGCCGGACGCTTCTGGGAAGGAATTTTGTTGGTGCTTAGGCCAAGCTTGAGTTCTTCGGCTTGCTCGAATTCAACGCTGAGTTCGCGCTCCACGGCATGCGTGTAGGCTCGTCCGCCGATGCCAAACATCTTGGTACCTTGGACGCCGCCTTCGTTAATCACGGCGATATCGGTTGTACCACCACCAACATCCATTAAGATGGCGCTGAGGTTCTGATTGGGGTTATTACCAATGACTGCACGGGCCACAGCAAATGGCTCGGCAGCGACGGCTAACAGATCGAGGTCGAGTTCTTCGGCGGTTTTTTCGAGGGCGCCAATGTGAATCATCGGCGCGAAAGCGGTGTACAGTTGCACGACGACGTCTTTACCCTGGAAACCGATAGGGTTGGTAACTGGGTAACCGTCAATTTCGATGGATACCAGGGCGCTGTTGACCAGGCGAACATCGACTTCTTTGCCGCCGAGCTCCCAAGCCAGCTGCTGCTTAGCCTTTTCTTGGGCGCGTTCTTGTACTAAGTTGATAATCTTTTCCATTTCGGCGATATCGAGCGGCTTGGTCGCTTGCTTACGGGCAACTCTCACTGTTGTGGTCGTACCCTTTACCAATTCGCCGGCGATACCAATGATGGCCGTGCGAACACTGACGCCGGCTTGTTCTTCGGCCTGATGAAGGGCTTTATCGCAATTTTCGACGACGCCGGCAATATCGGAGATGGCACCGGCTTGCATATCGCTCAAACTCTGGTGCGCGCGGCCAACACCGACGATCTCAACGGTGGCGCCATCTTCGCTGACCTTACCAACCAGGGCTTTGACGAATTCGGTGCCGATATCGAGGGCGACCAAGTACTGATCGTCCTGCTTGGCGGTTCGAGCGCGAACGTTAGCCGAGGCCTTAGTAGCACCGATACGGGCTTGTTCGGCACCAGTACGGGCCCTCTTGGCTACGGTGTTACCAACGGCTTTAAATTTTTGAAGCATATGCACTATTTTACCACACTAACACCTGTTAAGCATGTCTATGACGGGATTTTGCACGTTGCGGTTTGAGATGCTTCAGCTCATGGCGCTCACCGAGCCAGAAACTGGTCAGCATCAGCACGACTCCGCCGTAACTCGGCCAGACATATTGCAGTAATTTTTGAACATAAGCCGGAGCAGACTCTGTGTTGCCACCGAGCAGATCAATTTTATTGGTTACGCCGGTGCCCGACGGCGGATCATTCACAATTGCCAGCAGCTGTATGTAGGTCTGCGTGCCATCAGCATCGCTGGCCTTGAATTTGACGGTGTAGCTGCCTTTGTACCCGCCGGCTGCTTTGTAGGTGTGGTCGATGCCGAAGACGCCAGCGCGAGGGCGACTGATCAAGCTGGTCGTGCCGTCGCCCCAATCAACTGATATGGCGTACGGCGGATTGCCCCCAGATAGATCAAGCTGCCAGGTGCTGGCTGTGCCGGTGTACTGGCCGCGGTAATTAAAGCTGGTTTTGAACATGAGCGGATCAGCCGGTGCCGCCTGGCTGGCTGTGCCACTCGATGGCTGATTACTTGATGTGCCGGTCCCAGATGATGGCGTAGACGTGTTGGGATTGCTGGCCTGGCCTGGTGTTGGTGTTGGATCCGGGGGTGGCGCCGGTGGCGCATACACCACATTCACGCTGCTAGACATTGGTCCGGGCACATCAGTTGGGCTAAAGACACGGGCTTGGAGCTCATTGGCACCAACAAATAAACCGGTTTGGAGCGAATAAGTGCCGTCAGTTTGGCAAAGCGCCACGCCGCTGAAGGCTCCATTACGGTACAGCGTAACGTAGGTATTGACCGGGCAAGTACCGCTAACACCGGTGGGCAGGGTCGTAAAACGGGCGTCTTCGTTAGGAGTATCAATGGTTGCGGCCTGGGTTGGCGCCGGCCCGGGCACACTGGCGTTGACAGTATAGCCACCCTGTTTTGGCCCAGGGTAGACGAAGGTATCGGCCGTCACAAAGCGCGTCCAGCTCATCAGAAACACACCGACGCACAATACAATCATCGCCAGCATCGGGTATGACGTGGTCCGCCGGTGCATACGATGCCCCGTGTGTTTATGGTGTGTAACCCGCAGATACCGGCTGGTCTGAACCGCGCGCAACTGCTTAGGCGTCATCTGTCGATGAGACTTCTTTTTCATAAATGATTTTTTGTTTTTTGTAGGTGTTTGTTTTAGTTAACCTGGCTACATTATACCATATTCGGTCAAGCTTATGGTTATTCATGAGTAAACTGTTATTATTCCAACTATGACTGAAGCCTACTGGATGCAACCCGACTTTAATGAACGCATGAACGGACTCGATCTGCCCGAGAGCATACTTGAGCGTACCGAAGAGGTCACTGATAACCAGCCACTAATTGTCAGTGAACCCACGCCAGAGTGGTATTGGTACGATGCAACAGATGAGGCTTTAGTACTGAACGTCCACCAATCATATGCTGCAATCGGTGCAGCGGCATGCGTTGGCGGGTTACTGTATCGTCATCCAGAAAATTACTTACCTGCCCCTGATCATTCAATGTTTGAAATTAGCACCAGCTTAGGCACCCCACAATGGACGCAGTTTTCGCTCGCCTACGACAAGATATTTACGACTCTTGATGATGACAACTTTTACGAGTCGAACGCGGATGCAGAGAACGCCACTATCGAACTACAGTCTATTGTTAACATGGTGGGTTGGCACCGGTTCGACACAGAAGAACAAACCACCCAACTCGTTGCACCTTACTGGGGCTCAATAACACTTGGTGGTCAGCTATCTGCCGCAGCGGTGGAATACATCAAACTTCATGCGGGTGACACAGAACACACAGTGCATTACCAACCTGGGACGCGCATTATGCAACTTATTGGGGCTCGCATTTTCGACGATATAACGCCAGAAAGCGGCGTAGGCGTGATGGCCGATGGACGGTTTGTATCAAACACTGCAGCTGCGATGTTTAGCGGCTCTCTGGAGGTGCTTCCGCTGTCTCACTACCGCGATGAGCGTGGCTTACAATATACGTCTCACAACCTCGACTCAGCCACTACTCGGCTGTGGGCTTTTGCTGGTGTGGCTAAAATTATTGGTGATGCACATAGGCATTACGCCGAACTGGCTAAAGATTAACAAACCTTTGCAGTGTGCTACTTAAGGACGGCTTTGATGCGGCGAATGCCAGCACTAGAAGATTCTTCTTTAAGAATCTTGAACTTCTTGCCATCTTCGTAGAGTTGTAGAGTGTGGTCTACGTGCGGCCCGCCACAGATTTCAAAACTAAATGGTTTGTCGGCGCCGTCGGCAATCATCTTATAGACCTTAACGGTGTCGCCGTAGCGGTCGCCAAACTGGCCGAGCGCGCCCATGTCTTCGCGGGCAACTTTGGTTGGGTATTCGGCGAATGAAACCTTGAGGTCTTGAGCGATTTGATCGTTAACAATCTGTTCGACTTGGTCGAGCTGTTCGCGGGTGACTTTTTCTGGGTGGCTAAAATCAAAGCGCAGGCGTTCTTCGGTAATGTTGGAGCCGCGCTGTACTACGTGGTCGCCGAGCACGTCGCGTAGTGCCTGGTACATAAGGTGTGTAGCGGTGTGGTACTTTTTGTGCTGCAGGCTGTCGCCGCCGAGCCCGCCCTTGAACACACCTTTGCTGGCGGTTTGTGAGCGCTCACGCTGTTCTTGCATCAGGTTGTGAAAGTCAGTATTAACATTAGGATCAGTATATATACCCTGATTAAAGGCTTCTTCTTGAGTAAGCTCAATCGGGAAACCGTACGTATCATATAGCTTGAACATTATCTCACCAGTTAAGCCATTTGCAGCTTGCTTTTTCAGCTCGGCTAGACCTTTGCGCAGCGTTTGGCGGAAGACTTTCTCTTCTTTTACTAGCACTTCGACAACCTTGTCTGACTGGGCGTCTACCTCGGGGTAATCTTGGTGGTACAGGTCGGTAATAACTGGGACGATTTGCTCCAAAAAGCTCTGCTCAATGCCGAGGTCGAACGCGAAGCGAATGGCGCGGCGCAGTAAGCGGCGCATAACGTAACCCTGCTCTTTGTTGCTTGGCACGACACCGTCGACGGCCAGGAACACCGCGGCGCGCAAGTGGTCGGCAATCACGCGCATGCTCTCGGTGTTGCCTTTGTAGCCTTTGCCGGAAATTTCTTCAAGCTTATCAATAATTGGCTTAAGCAAGCTGATCATAAAGACGTCCGGGCTATTGATTTTGGCAGCCGCGATTCGCTCCAGGCCGCCACCAAAGTCGACGTTTTGCTTAGCCAGCGGTTTAAAGCCGGCCTCGGTGCGCTGGTACTGCATGAAGACCTGATTGCCAATTTCCATGAAGCGGCCGGAGTCACTGGCCGGGTGCGGCAAACCGAAGCCTTCGGCGTGGTGCTCGTCACCGAAGTCATAGAAGACTTCGCTATCTGGGCCGCACGGGTCGCCCATTGGCGTTTTGCCGAGGCCGCCGCCGCGGCTCCACCAGTTTTCGCCGTCGTCGTAGAAGAAAATGCGACCGTCTTGCATGCCCTTTTCGTTGCCTTCTTGCTGGCTGCCAATGGCTACGATTTTGGCGTCGATGCCCTTCTCGGCGAAAAGTTTCTGCCAGATCGCTGCTGAGGTATCATCGCGCTCGATGCCGTGCTCTTCGCTGCCGATAAAACAGGTGGCGTAAATCTTGTTTGGGTCGAGCCCTACGACGTCGACCAGGAACTCAAAGAACCAGCGAATCTGCTGCTCTTTAAAGTAATCGCCCAGGCTCCAGTTGCCGAGCATTTCAAAGAAAGTAGTGTGGCTATTATCGCCAACCTCTTCGATGTCTTGGGCCCGCAAACAGGTCTGGCTATCGACCAGGCGCACGCCATCAGGGTGCTCTTCGCCCAATAAATACGGCAGTAATGGCTGCATGCCAGAACCGGTAAACAGCGTAGTCGGGTCGTTATATGGCACCAAAAGCGCCCGTGGAATCACTTTGTGGCCACGTTCTGTATAAAAGTCTAGATAAGCTTTGCGAATTTCTTGTGCTGTCATCTGTTACAGTCTACCAGATACTTGACAAATAGTGTTTTATTTGCTATAATGAAAAGATATGATACTCGTTCAAGAACTTGACCGATCTACAGATGCCGTACGCTTAGTCCCTAATGGCGAAACCTTCGATAGGATGGCTGGCTTTATCGCCCATTTAGGCGCTGTCGGCGCCGGGCTTGTCAAACGACCAACCATCAACCAGCCATACGGTAAAAAAGATGAGATTACACATGCCCTCCACCAGACGCATGAGTATGAAGACGGCAAACCACTCTTCAGCATGCACGCTGTTGATAGGGCCAGAGCAAACCTTTGCGCTGCCATAGACAGAGGCATTATTTCACCATTTATTGGAGCCGACGATATTGAACGTCTCGATGCTTTTAAGGCCGGCAAAGACTATGAGCAGTTAAACCATGCCGGCCTAGTGGCTATTGGCGGAATGTTTGAAGTACTACATGGCCCTATAGAAGAATCATTTACTTCTAGTGACCGCGAGCTTGGGCTAGCCTTGCAACTTGGTTTGACTCATGAAGCAATGCAGTATCGCGTAACTGCCAACCCAAGTACTGCTGAACTCGACAACCCCCGTAATCAAATCCATGCTTCGCTCGGTCGCCTGGATGAAAACGGTGAATACCAACCCGTTTTTACGGTGTTTAACGATTCATATTATGCTTATGCCAAAATAGCGCCGCCAAGCACAAAGTCGCCGTCGTAGATAACGGCTGATTGGCCGGAGGCTAGGCCGCGCTGCTCGTCAGCCAGCTTGATCGTATCGCCTTCGATAACACATGACACCAAGGGGCCGCGGTAGCGCAGGCGGGCCTGGTACTGCTTGCCGGCTTCAGGTGGTGTGTTGATCCAATGGGCGTCCTGGACGGAGATATCTTTGGACCACAGCGCAGCATCGTTGAGGTCGGTGGTGACGTAGACAGTATTGGTCGCCATATCCTTGCGGGACACATAATATGGCAAGCCGCCGCCAACATCGAGGCCGTGGCGCTGACCAATCGTATAAAATAGCGCGCCGTCGTGCTCGCCAATGGTGCGGCCAGCCTGGTCGACGATCGGGCCATGCGGCTGCGGGCCTAATTCAACAAGCAAGAAATCTTTGATGCCGACTTTACCCACAAAACAAATGCCTTGGCTGTCTTTTTTGTCAGCTGTGGCTAATTTGCGTTCGGTAGCCAGCGCCCGGACCTCTTCTTTGGTGGCGTATTCGCCGATTGGCATCAGGCTTTTGGACAGCGCGTCTTCGGTGACGCGGTACAAAAAGTACGACTGGTCTTTGCTGGCATTCTTGGCGACGCGCAAGCGGGCCTGCCCGTCACTAGCGTCAATGCGGCTGTAGTGGCCGGTAGCGATCATATCGGCGCCATCGGCTAAAGCAGTTTCTAGGAATAGCTTAAATTTAACTTCTTGGTTGCACATAATATCGGGGTTCGGCGTTCGACCAGCCTGATATTCGGCGACCATGTAATTAACGACTTTTTGGCGATATTCGGTCTCGAAATCATACATTTTGAAGTCAATGCCAAGCTGGACAGCCACGCGCTTGGCGTCCTGATAATCCTCTTTCCAGGGGCATGCAAAGCCCGGCAAGTCCTGGCTCCAGTTCTTCATGTAAACGCCCGTGACGTCATAGCCCTGCTCGATGAGCAGCGCCGCAGTCACTGATGAATCAACACCACCGGACATTCCAACATAAACTTTTTTAGCCATAGACCCTCTATTCTAACCAGTTCGACCACATATCTCAACCTAGAGACCAGGTGGCCCACTAGCTGCAGGAGTTTGTGGGGGCTTGATTGCCGAGTGCAGCCGGCGTTTTATTCGCTAGATTAAAACCCGCGCGAAAACGGACCCCACAAACTCCTGCAGCTAGTGGCTAGAGCTTCCCTTGGTCGCGACTCTTCTCCAACTGCTTACGCAGACTAAATAGTTCAGAACGTCGCCCCGTCCAAAAACCACCAAAGATTAACGGCAACATGGCCAGCGCCGGCCACCACAGGATTTCCTTTTTGACGATCGAGTTAGCGCCGCTATCTCTACCGCTGGTATTCTGGGTTGCGCCGGTTGCTTGCCCGACCAGCTGCAAGAATGCGGTACCGCCGTTTTTATCGATAGCCTTGATAATTACTGTGTAAATTCCAGCCGTTTTATAGGTATGCTTGATGGTTATGGTGCCCGGTATGTCCTGGCTAGATAAGTCAGCCGAGGTGCCATCGCCCCAATCAACGCTAATGGCATAAGGCCCGGTACCGCCGCTCAACAGAATTGGCCAGGTTAGCTCCTGGCCTGGAGGCGTACCTCGTTGCGCGTAAACGCTACTCAGGGTTACGCGTGTGCCGAACTGAGCGAACTGGGCGTCATTGAAGATAACCGACACGACATTAGAATCAGGTCCGGACTGATCAAGTGCGTCATACACTCGAGCGACTAAATCATTCTGGCCACTAAACAAGCTGGCCTGCACCGAGTAGCTGCCGCCCGCACAAAACGCTGAGCCTACAAAAACATTATTAGCAAAAATCTTGACGAGCACGTTAGCCG
This sequence comes from Candidatus Saccharimonadota bacterium, assembly GCA_028286385.1. Lineage (GTDB taxonomy): Bacteria > Patescibacteriota > Saccharimonadia > Saccharimonadales > UBA4665 > RYN-405. The sequence goes on along the minus strand of JAQBRQ010000013.1, from coordinate 22,657 downwards.
GACAGGTACCGTTGACGGCTATTGGTACGGTCGTAAATACGGCACCATTGCTTGGCGTCGTAATTGTGGCTGCCCTGGTTGGAGCCGCGGTGCTAATTGTCCCCTGCAAACCTACCGAGCCCGAGCCTTGCTGATTAGGAAAAGCGCCGGCAGCATAAGCGGTGGCTGGCGCCCAAACGAACGCTAGCCCAATGATAAGTAGTATAGAAGCTCGCCGTATCATATGTATAAGCATAACCTTATTAGCACCGAGCGCAAAGCGCGTTACCGATGACTAGCGTCGGCCAGCTCGCCTGAGAACACGCTGATTGTAGGCTCTAACTAGTCGAGGTACTCCAAAGATCAGGAAGACCAAGAATAGTACTACGCCGACAAACGTCAGGATCATCCAGGATGGAATAACGTAAAAGGTTGTGCTGCCACTCAACAATTGGCCGCTGGTGCCGTAACCAAAATTGCCTTCTAGCTTAAACTTACCGAATTTTCCAACTTTGTTAACCGGTATAGAGAACTTGCGAATGCTATCTGGTAGGACGTTCCCCGGCGGGTTCGTGGCGTTGATTTCGAACGAGTTAAGAATTTTACCGCTGCGGTCCCTTAAGAGGACCTTGCCGAATGGCTGCTCTTGGATGTTGCCCTGATTTTGGAAGCGAACAGTCGCGTCAATGTTTTTACTGCTGGTAAAGAAACTGCTGGCGCGATCCCTGGTGCGTGCATCAAAACTTGCAATGGCCAGCTTATTTGTAATATTACCGGGTACTTTGACCAAAATCAGTGAGCCGACACTACCGGCCAAATTAACCTGCTGCTTGCGGCTGAGGCTAGCACCAGCTGGCGCAAAGCGAATAGCACCGTAGTAGCCGCCGCCGGCTGCGTTGGCAGGCACCTTAATAGTAATCGGTATGCCTTGTTGCTGGCCTGGTGCGAGCGTAAAGCGAGTAACGGGGCCTACATATCGCTTGAGACTGTGAGTGGGCGCAAACTCCGTTGAATTAAAAATAATGGCCGGGTTGCCACTTTCATTTGGGTCAGCCACAAAATCGTTGACAACTGTCTGGAAGGTCCCTGGCGCGGAAGTAACATTGGTCACATTAATAGTGACGACCTTGGTTTCGCCTGGGCTAATAATAAGATCGGTGCGTACTGGAGACACTCGCAAGCCATTACCGCCAGGGGTGGGTGCAGTCGCAGCACTAGCCGTAGGCACGACGCCCAGCAGCAATGCAAATGCTATCAGCAAGGAGCACACAGATCTCCTGATAGAGCTTCGCATCATGTCGCTTATGTTTTCCCTTCTTTATTATTGTTAATAGTATCAAACCGCACGGACCCTGACAAGACGGTGCTAGAATAGCGCCAGACAAACATAGGTTAGCGTCGTTACGTAGATCCCAGGCGCTTGGATCGTTGGGATGTTGGCAATGTAGCTTGAGGTGTAGACCCGAATATTATCGGCAGCCGGATTAATGACAATGCTGTCGCCAGAAACAAATCGATAGCTATTCGGCTGATTGTAGTTCGATTGCGGCTGACCGGCTCCTGGCCCGCTCGGATCACTACCGCTGCTCGGCGTTGCATTAGCCCGCAGATTGAAGCCGAACTGCCCAAGGCCTGGCCGCGAAACATCATTGCTCGCCATGGCCGGGATGATGTTATTACCACTAGTTAGAGTAGTGCCATTGACGGTGACGCCGTAGCCATCGACAGCATTAGTTGCCACCAAAAATTGCGACGTACCGCCGTGAGCTTTCGATGGTGATAATTCACCAAAATCGATGTAATCACCGCTTGCATTAACACAGTTAAAGCCGGGAATGGTTACGCCTGTACAGAAAATAAGATATGGCGGGACAGTGGCGCTAATCGATATAGCATTGGTGATAGCAAAGGCAAGACCGCCATAATCGCTGGCTGGGCCTGTCGCATCGGCGGTCGCAAAAGTTTGAATACGTGCATAGTATGACCCAGGCGTAGAAGGGCTCGTTACACCGCTAAAGTGATACGTGGCCGGACCGGTAGGCTCACTCGCTGGCGGTCGTGTTAAAACGATCCTATTTGTGGTCGAAGCGCCATCAATACTGAAGCCGGTGGCACCGGTCTGGTCAGCCAGCACAGCTGTGCTGGCGTCGAGACCAGCTGGCGCCGTGCAAGCTGTGCCCGGGAATGGATCGTTAGAACAAAACTCAATGTCGATAGAGCCGAGCGTGCCGGCAGTTGGTAACGTGAATGTCAGGCGATAATCGGTTGTGGCGCTGGCCTCGCTGCTAGCAATTTGTAGCGCCCGATCACCCAGCTGGACACCGTAGGCGGGTGTGAAAAGCACCTGCCAGGCTACAGCCAACATCATGCATAATAAACCAACACTGACTAGTAGTTTTCTAGTTGGTGGTCGCTTGAGGACGAATGAATGGTTCATTCATTTCCGGTCCTAGAAGGTGCCCGTTGCAATCATGCTGAGGTTGGCGGTGTAGATACCAGCCGGAGTGGTCAGCGCTGCAGTGGCGGCAAAAACATACATATTGTATGCACGGTAGACTGGGCTAGACGTGCTAGCTACAATACTACCAAAGGTTGTTTTGACATTACCGGGTGTCCCTGATGGCGTGTTGCCGTTGACCTGAGCAGTCGTGGTATCCATACCGTAGTAAGTGTCCGGATCAGCAGCAACTTGTCGCTTGGCATGGCCAGAGGTGTGATACGGCGCGTTTGGCGTAACTGTACCAACGCTGCTGGCAGTGGTACTAGTAGCAGAAGCGACATTGCCGGCAAACATACCGAAGGCCGCAGTACCAGCATTGGCTTCGATGGCATTGGCGCTACCAGTTGTAGCACTACCGCTGTTAACAGCTGGTATCGCACACGTGGTACCGTTATCGGCGCTCAAGCCACCACAGGTAACATTGCTGTTGACTAGATTAATGACGGCGCCGCTGGTAGCATTAGTCGATAGCGAAGACCACATAGGGGCCGTATCCGCGGAGTTGCTGTCCAATATTAAAGTCGGCGAGCCGTGTCCTAAGGTTAACGTCGGCGGGGCCGCGGCGACCTCGGAGGTGCTACAGTCATACGCTGCGCCAGAACCGACAGGAGTCAACCACGTGGCTGGGTCGGAAGCAGCAACACAGAAAGTCAGCGATTCCTGAACGCGAGCCGTAATAGTAATGACCGTGGTCGTACTAAGCGCGATACCACCATAATCAACGTAGTTCCCCGCAAGGACGGCGCTAGAATAAGTGCCCCAGGAGTTATTATCATACGTATAAATTCGAGCGTAGAACGAACAATTGGGAGTTCCTGACACCGTACACGCCGACACATTCGGGTTAGTAATGCCTGTTATATCAAAGACTTGGGTCTGTGACACTGGCACTAATTGCGTACCTGTTTGGCTCATGCTGTCAGCGCTGCCGCCCGAGCTCGTCGTATTGGCTAGTTTTACCTGGCCAGCTGAGGCTGTGCGCGTCCAGTTATTGGCTGCTGATACTTTGCCGGTAACGCCCGATAAACTACTGGAGGAAGCATCAAAACCAGTCGGAGCATTGCAAGTGTCGTTGATAATTGGAGCTTCTTTACAGAAATCGATGATTAAGCTGTTAGCTCTAACCTTCGACGTAAATGACACGCGATAAGTTACGCCTACACCGCTACCCACGCCCGATGTGATATTGACGTTGCCGCTGGTGGACGCGTCGCTCATCTGAATACTTCGACTGGCTAACTGCTGGGCAGAAGCGTGCTGATCGCCAAATATCGGCAAGCTAGCAATACACAATAAGGCAGCAAGCATCGCACAGACAACTCGCCGGGCTAAGCTGGTATTAAATGTAAATGTAACCGGGTTATTCATAAGGCCAATTGTTTTTGTTTAGTGTTGTACCCGGGTATCGTACCATGCTTATGATTAGCCATCAAGAGTTTTTGCATGAACTGCCCAAAGTTATCCACAACCCACAATATTTTAGTATGTACCGGTGGCGACAAGTACGTGTCGCAATGTGTAATTGCCGCCTGGCGTCACGTGGCTAATATTGAAAAGGTAGGAAACCGTGTAAGTTGTATCGCTTGTGCTCGCCGATGAGAATGCTACCGTATCGTCTTTGAGATATTTAAAGAGGTTGGTCGAGCTATAATCAGGGGCTACTTGCCCAAAACTAAAGCTGTTGTCAGGGGTATAGGTCGGGTCGGCGCCAAAAGTCGATGGGATAGTGTTGGCGACCAGATTCATACCGAACTGCTCAGTCCCGACGCTGGAGGCGGTCGGTATGGTGAGCGCTTGCATAGTGTATCCGTTGTTACTCGGTGGATCAGAGGCGTTTGTAACATTATAGCCATGCGCCAAATAGGCCTTGACCGTAAACGACGCTGTGGCAGTTCTAGTACTAGTTGCAGTTAGGGTTCCAAGATTGATATTGGTGTTATTAACCGTGAACTCAATATACGGCGAGCGATCGGTGTTAAAACCGGCTTGCGCCCGATAGCTATTGCTTGCCGTGCTGCCAACAGCAAGATCGCCGGCAGACTGCTTGGAGCAGTAGGAAGTGGAGCAGGCATTGAGTTCACCACCACTGCCGAAGAATACTTCATTAACTTGATAGTTACTCGATGATGACTGGGCAGCTAAAGCTACTGCCGGCAATAGAAGTACCGGAAGCATCAGGGCGATCACGTATTTTGCTGTTTGTTTCCACGCCATTACTCTACATATAATGCTGCAATTGCTGCTAAAAGGCAATCTGTTTACGCTTAGTCGAGCATTCAGGTATGATAGTAGTAAGTTATGGCTGAGTCAGAAACACCCGTGGCACCAGCTGCCGATCAGGAAGCAGCAAGCCTAGAAGCAACCAACGACGACGTTAATGCGCTCGAACCGCAAGATAGCGGCGTCATTGATGCCACCTCAACAAACGGCACTGCAGGGGCACCGCCAAGTTCGCCAAAAAAAGGTGGTCTCAAGCACAATTTAGTTCGCTTCAATCTGTATTTAATCCTGTTTGTTTTTCTTTTGGTCATTGCTGGCAGTATTTTGACGGTTGCCTATTTCCAAAGCAAGAAAGCATCGACGACCAGCATCCTCAAAACCCAGGCTCTAACGGCGGACGCGCTCAGACAGGTGGGGTCTAGCGATGCCACTGTTGGTAGCACCCAACAAATTCTAAACGTCCAATCCAGCGCTGTGTTTGCCGGCAAAGTACTGGTCCGCGAAGACCTTGAAGTGGCTGGCAATCTGCGTATCGGTGGCACGGTGGCATTGTCTAATATAACTGTCTCCGGCACGACCCAGCTTGGCCAAGCCCAGATCAACAAAGACTTATCGGTAGCTGGCGACACTGGCATCCAAGGATCGCTAACGGTTGCTAAAACACTACAAGTGAATGGCGGCGGCACCTTCAGCGGCCCGATCTCAGCGCCACAAATCACCACCTCAAGCTTACAGCTCAATAGCGACCTGATACTCACCAAACACATTGTTACTGGTGGCCCTACGCCCAGTCGCAGCAGCGGACCAGCACTTGGCAATGGCGGCTCATCAAGCGTCAACGGCTCGGATACCGCCGGAACCGTCACGGTTAATATTGGCACGAGCGCGCCAGCCGGCTGCTTTATCACCATCAATTTCGCGAGCAAGTACAACAGTACGCCGCGGGTGATCATAACACCGGTCGGTTCAGCTGCCGGTACCATCGACTACTATGTAAACCGCACAACGAGCAGCTTTAGTATCTGCGATTCCAGCGCGCCACCAACCGGTAGTTCATTCGCCTTTGACTACTTTGTCGTCAACTAAAAAACGTATTTAGACGTCCAGAAATACAATAACTCGATCCGTTTTGACGTGCATAATGCCGCCAGAAATGCGGATCTTTTGTTCGCCCTGATCAACGGTTCGAATGATCATTTCACAGGGGCTGAGCAACGAAATAAAGCTGTGGTGTTTTGGCAGAATATCAAACGGGCCAGTTGCGTTTTCGGCACTTAAGCTAAAGGCCTGGCCGTCATAGTAGTCGCGGAACGGCGAGTGAACCTTAACGTTCATGCTCAGGTCACCATTAGCCTCAACTTTACTATACTCACTGGCGGCTTTAGCCTGCTCTTTTTCTGATTTGGTTGCCGGTGCCACCTGCTGGCCAATGGCCTTTGTATCATCAACACCCTTTGGGGCATCACTCATACGACAATCTCTTCAATACTCTTTAAGGTATCTTCGCGGGTAAAGAAGTCACCCGGAACGCCAGTATGCTTGGTCATGACGTTCATATTCTGCGTAAAGTTGTCGATCAGTTTTTTGGCCTTAGCATAATCGGATCGGTCAGCTGGAGACAGTTCGTTTTCACCGATGATGGCGATGATTCCCTTAAGCGATTCGTACTTCTGGAGTAATTGCTGAACTCTAACGCTGAGCAAATAGTGCCGTTCGCCGACGACTTCTGGCGTCAACAGCGACGAGGTGGTAAGGGTAAGGTCAACAGCCGGGCGGATCCCCTGCTCGGCGACTTTACGTGACAGAACGATAATGGAATCCATTTCGTGCTGGATAAACTGCACGGCCGGATCAGAAACATCGTCGGCCGGGACATAAATTGTCTGCACGGACGTGATTGAGCCATTCTCGTTGGAACTCAAGCGATCCTGCAAGACTTTGACGTCAGAGAAAATCGTCGGCTCATAGCCACCCTCGTTTGGCACCTGATCGAGAATAGTTGCTAGCTCGTTGCGGGCCTGAATGTAACGGAACATATTATCGGCAAAGAACAGAATATCCTTGTTTTGCTCATCTCGGAAATATTCCGCAGAAGCCGTAGCTGCTACACCAACTAAGGCGCGCTGCACCGGGTTTTCATTCATTTGTGCGAAGAACATGCAGGTGTTTTTGAGCAGGTCGTTTTCTTTAAGTGTGACGTACAATTCGTGACCTTCACGAATACGCTCGCCAATACCCGCGAAGAACGATAGGCCGCTACCGCTGCGAGCAATATTGTTAATCATTTCCATGGTTAAGACAGTTTTACCGACACCGGCACCACCGATAATGCCAATCTTGCGGCCCTTCACGAACGGCGTGAAGAAGTCCATGACTTTAATACCGGTTTCCAGGATTTCCGGCTTGGCAACGGTGAAGTTAGTACTTTTTGGCGGCAATTTAAGGATATCTTTTTTAATAACGCCTTCCCCCTCAATTGCCGGCTGACCATCGAGTGGATCGCCGAGGGCGCTCAGAATACGACCGATGGTTGCGTCGCCAATAGGTATTTCAATTCCTTTGTAGGTGCGTTCGACCGACATGCCTTTGGTAATGCGCAGATCGCTCCGAACATTCAAGCAGAACGCGATGCCGCCGGGCTCCATATGGTCAACCATTAACTGCGTTTCGTGGCCGTTGCCAACAACGACTAGCTCATTAATACTCGGTGCGTCGTCGTCAAACTGTGCACGGACAACAAGATCTTTTACGGTTGTAATAACACCTGGCATATCTACTTTCCTCCCCCACCGGCTTTTTTCATGCCATTGATGATTTCTTTGAGGCGCGCGTCTTTGATAGCGCGCCGGGCACGGTTAAATTCCATGTGCAGTTCATTGCGACTTTCATCGGCACGCTGGTGCGAACCGGTCATAGCTCGAAAACGTGAGGCGTACTGCGCCAGCTTTGAATTAAGGATCAGCTGACTGACGGCAATCTGCATCATTGAACGCTCCAAGTGAGCCGCCACCGCATAGGTACTTGGCTCAAAAATATAGGTGTCTTCGCTAATAACATCTTCCGGGCGTTCGCTCTCACTGCCTTTTTCGCGCACTGCGCTACTCAGCTCAATACGTTTAACGTCCTGGACCATCAACGATACGTATTCCTGGTAGAACATTTTGGTTGAGGCGTAGTTCTCTACCTCGCGAATAATCGGCGTTACATTAATATTTTGATCTTTGTTCGGCAGTTTAAAATATTTTTTATAAGCTACACCGCGCTGGGCTAACTGCATGGCACCATGGTGACCGATCACGATAATATCATTCTTTTCGTCGTCATATGTCTCGAGCATTAAATGAACGAGTTTTTGGTCGATGTCGCCGCTAAAACCACCTTCGGCGGTGATAATGATATACAGTTCCTTAGGAATGACTGTTGCCCCTGATTTACCGCGGCCAAAATTAAACAAGCTATCGACGCGCAACTGCGAATAAATAGCCCACAGTTCATCAAAGAATTTCGTGGACTGCAACACTTGGTTTTTGATCTGAGCAATGCGCATACTGGCGATGCCTTCGAAGGCGCTGGTAAGCTCCACCAGGGTTGCCATAGCCGTCTCTTCGCGGGCGATGTCGTTCGGACTTTTCATACTTTGGCCGCCTTTTTATCGGCTTTTTTATCTTCTTTTGTTGGCTCCGCTACCGGCGGCGCTTCGGCCGGCTTAGCTGGTTCTGGCGCTCCCATTATCTCAATGAGGCACTTAGCTTTGAGCTCCTCGCGAATAGTCTCGTACTCTTCATCTTTGGTGATACGTTTGGCGAACTCATTGGAGTTAATTTTAAGGGCATTCAGATCGAGGTCTTCGCCATCCGGCAGGTTTAGCACCAGGTCAAACATCAGCTGCTGCGCCAACAGCGAGAATGTATCTTGCGGTGCTTGGGTCAGAATTTCGAAGATTCGTTTGCCAGTTAACAGGGCACGCTTAGCTTCAACGGCAAGCTCCGAACCAAAGTGCGAGAACTCTTCTGCCTGGCGGTAAGCGGCCAGAGTTTTAAGTGTCTGAGCAGCAAAGCTCTTCTGGCGTTTGTTGTGACCAACACCACCAGCACGAGTCACCGATAGACCAACGTTAAGGGCTGGTCGAATACCAGAACGGAAAATCTCCATGTCGAGGATCCACTGACCGTCGGTGATGGACATAATGTTGGTTGGCAGGTAAGCCGTAATATCACCGTTGGCGGCGTGGACCATCGGCACGCTAGTTAGACATTTTCCGGTTGTATCAAGGCGACCGGCCCGCTCCAGCAGACTTGAGTGGGCATAGAACATATCACCAGGATAGGAGTCGCGCCCTGGGCTAACGCCGGACATCAGTGCGACTTCGCGGTAGGCGTGGGCATGGGACGTTAAATCATCATAAATAATTAGCGTGTCCTGTTCGCACTTTTGCCATAAGAATTCGGCATGGGCGCAGGCAACGTACGGTGCGATATAGCTCATAATGAGCGACTCAAACATCGTTGATACCACCACAATAGCCTTTTCCATGCCGCCATTTTCCTGGAGGCGTGTCAGAAGCGCATCGACGTCACTTCGGCGCTTGGCGATCATGCAGTAGACCACAATTTGATCGGTGTTCTTTTGGTTGATCGTCAACTGGGTAGCCAAGGTGCTTTTACCGGACTTGGTGTCGCCGAGTAGCGCCATACGCTGACCGCGCACAATTGGGAATAAGGCATCAATCGCCGATACGCCGCTTTCCAATTGGTCTTCAACGAGGCGGCGCTCGTACAGTGCCGGGGCGGTGTTAAAAACCGGCCAGACATCCGCCGCTGCGATTGGACCTTTGCCATCCAGCGGGTCGCCGGTCACCGAAACCACACGGCCAATATAATCCTTACCGACTTTAGTCACCAATTCCTGGTGCTGAACAACAGCTACCGCGCCGGTGCGCAAACTCTCCGAACCGAGATGCAAGACAAGCACGTGATCGCTATTTACTTGGTGCACAAAGCCCTTGGTGCCATCGTCGAACATCACCAGCGCATGGACGGCACAGGGCTGGAGGCCATGCACTTTAACCAAGAATTTCTCGACAGCGATGACTTCACCAATTGGGTTGCCAGCCTCAACTAAACCATCGAAGTGTTTGTTGCCGGTACTCATGTGGCCGCTCCTTGCGCTACTGGCGCGGGGGCGTTGGCGACTGGGGCAGACGCCGTGCGGGCAGCCGTGACCTCAGCAGCACCGAGCGTGCCGAGCAGTAAATCGCGCTTCGTCTCAAAATCTTTGCGCAACGAAAAATCAAAGTATTTATTGGTGCTCCGCACCACGCAACCAGCGCCAATATTTGGCTGCAGACCGATAGTTAACAGTACCGACGGATGGATTTCGCGGCGCAACCAAGCCATGATTTTTTCAATAAAAGCGGTTGTTGGGTCGGCGCTAAAACTAATGTGAAGTATTGGCGCTTTTTGTTTGACTAGTACCAAGAATTCCTGCAACTGTTTGCGGTCATGGTCATTGCTCAGATCGAGCTTATTGAGCTGCGCGGTTTGATCCATAAGGTGGCTGGTTTTTGGCAGCCTATCCTGGCTATCTTTCTGTAATTTGACCTGTAAAAGTGCCCCGTCTATAACCTCGAGTTCGCGGATTAGGCGACCGACGTCAACTGGGCTGGCCACGAGTACCGGCAATCCAAACGTTTTTTGAGGCGTTTCCGCTGCTGTCTCATGCGCCACGCTGAATATCCTCAATAATTGCCTGCTTATTAGCTTCCAGATCACCCAAAATGTATTCTAGCTGATCGCTCAAATCAATCTGATCACCAACAGCTGCTAACACGTAATGGTTGATAATATTTGCCATATTGGACTCAAAGTGCTTGAGCATCTGCTGCTTCTCGGCAGCGATTTCCTGTTGAACCTGCAGGCCAATAACCTGTCGTTGCTCGTCGATAGCCGCGTTGGTCTTCTCGATTGACTCGATAGCCAGCTGCTTAGCATCCATGATCGACTCTTCATACTTGCTGAACTCTTCCTGGAGCTTCTGGGTAATCTCGGTCTTCATGTACTCGTTGAGCTGGGAAGTCGTCAAGCGCAAATCCTGCTGCAGGAACATGGCATTCTCACCAATAATTTTCTCGAAATGCAGGCGGCCGCGATTGCGAAGCTCTTCGCGGAATTGCTCGTTAAAGATGTGCTCAACATCTTGATCGGCAGCCTCTTCGATCGAACCGTTTTGAATCTTGGACTTGCTGCCACTGCCAGCTTGGCCAATACGTAAGGCTAACCATACAAAAGCTCCGCCAATGCTCGCAAGCGTTGCCAGAATCAATATCAACCACCAGATTGTCATGTTTGTTTGCCCACCATAGCTATATTCAGAAAAGGACCTTTATAAAGCGCTAAAGCTTTAATAATAAGTATACCGCAAAGATGCCGACAACAAAAACAATCAATCCGGCCAATACGGTCTGAATTAAACTCTTTATAATCGACTTTTTGGATAGCGGATTACGCCCAACGGCGATCATGCCGCCACGGATGCCACTATAGAGCATGTTACCGGCTAGGAGCGCTGTCACCAGCAAGATAACGCTAGCGAGGTAAATGCGGGCCACACTCACTGGTTTATCGGCAACCGAGACGGCGACACCTGCCAAAAATGCCGGCACAAAATCAACTGTTTTTTGACGCAACGGGTTATGTGAAATATTAATATCAACTTCGATGCGGCCCAAAGCAACACCGCTCTCTTTGTTGAGGCTATCTTTGATTTTAACTGACCCAATCACATTAGAAGTGCCCGTAAAGTTGCCGGCAGCCTTGCCAATCACCTGATCTTGCTGGTCACTGGCTTTCATGCCAACACCGTCAATTGCTGAGATTGCCACATAATCACCAACCTTGATTTGCCCGTTTTGATTACTCACAATCACGCTATGTTTGCCAGATGTGGCAACCAAGACTTGCTGCTGCTTAGATACTTCAGGCGTCAGCACAATAGTAGCATCGCTGGTCGGGATAACGACACCTAATACGTTTTTGCTCTCCTTGCTGGTGAGTGGCACCACCGTGGTAGCATCTTTGGCCTTGATCTGAACAATCATCGCTACCTGGACTGACGGGTCAGCACTGTAGCTCTGGGTAACCGCTCCGGATATGTCTTGCGGCTCTTTTTTTGCAGTTGCCGTGTCTTTTTTTGTAGCATCCTTGCTGGTGGCCGCATTGACGGGCATAGCCACAAAAAACAGCCCGACCACAACTAGGACAGCTAAAAATCGACTATACTTTGTAATAATTGCGTGCATTATCTGTAAGCCAGTATACCGCTTTTGCTTACGTGTTAGCTACCCTAGTGCTTGATCAGTTGGCTGAGCGCCATAACAACGCGTTCAATCTCTTGGATTGTTGTAGCGCGACCCATAGTAAAACGCAGACTTGCCTGTGCATCTTCATCACCTAAGCCCATGGCCGTGAGCACGTGCGATGGCTCTTCGTTACTGGCGCTGCAGGCCGACCCGGCAGCAGCTAAAATACCGGCTTCATCGAGCTGAATCAGTAGTCGCTCATTATCGTAACCGGGGATCGTGACATGTAAGTTATTAGGCAAGCAGTGTTTATTTGAGCCATTAATGCTGGCTGTTGGCAGTTGTTGTGCGATTAACATGCGGAAATGCTGTTGTAATTTTGATAAGCGATTAGATTCATCGTTTTTGATCTGTTGAGCGGCATCAAGCGCGGCAGCAAAACCGACCGCACCAGCGACATTTTGGGTACCACTGCGAATATTGCGCTCCTGGCCACCACCGTCAATCAGCGGCATGAGTTCAACACCGCCTTTTACGTATAACGCGCCGCTCTGCTTCGGGCCGTAGACTTTTCCGCCATTAATCGTTAACAGGTCGACACCGAGTCGGGCGACGTGCAAGTCGAGGTAATTTGCGGCCTGGCAGGCGTCGGTGTGCAGATAGATTGGAAGCGTGTTACCAGACTTTTGGCGCTGACGGCGAATATTGGCAATGAGTTGTCCGGCGTCTTTAACGGGCTGAATCGTGCCGACTTCGTTGTTGGCGTACATGATGCTGACCAAAACAGTCTTGTCATCAATTTTATTGCTTAGGTCATCTAGGTCCAGGCGGCCGTTTTTGTCGACGGCGGCTTCACGGCACTCATAGCGATGCGCCGGAGCCAGGACTGACTCATGCTCAATGCTACTAACTACGGCATTGGCGTCCGGAAATCGGCGCATAATGCCATGAATTGCCAAATTATTGGCCTCGGTACCACCAGCCGTAAAAATAATCTCGCTGGAACGCGCACCAAGCCAATGGGCAGCAGTGGTTCGGGCAGCTTCCAGTGCGTTCTGAGTCTCACGGGCCGCGCTGTAAGTGGCCGATGGATTATAAAAATTGGTGCTCATGAATGGCTGCATAGCTTGCAGCACTGCCTCACTCACCGGTGTGGCAGCGGCATAATCAAGATAGATAAGTGTGTCAGACATTGAATTCTTAGGCTGAGCGAAGTATCCGCTGGTAATCGGCATCGACGCGTTGCTGGTAGAGCTCCACGGCGCGGTACAAGTTGCGGGCTTCATCGCCTTGGACGTATTGGCTAGCTCGGCCATCTTGCGATTTAATGACGCCATTCGGGCGGACATCATAACGGGTCGTAATAACTTGGCGTTTGCCATCCCTAACCCACTCTTCGTGCCAGATCCAAGTGTGTTCGTCTAAGCAAAAGAACTGGCGTTCGTGACCTTTTGGTAAAGGACCGAATAACTGGCCGCCAATTTTTGCTTCACGACGGAGTAACGATTGCTCAAAATCTGCTTGGCGCTGCTCATCCGTGCGGGGAAAAATTCTAGGCAAGAGTCCCATAATTGTGTCCCTCATTGTACGCCTCTGCAGTTGCGTGCTCTGCCGCAGCAAGCTTTTGCTCCTGTTCGGATAATTGGCGCTGTTCGGTACGTTCTAACATCCCAACAACTTGCACTGAATCAGATGGAGTAGCTGGCGCGGCTGATTCGGCTTCAGGCGCCGGTGCGGCCACCTGCTCTGCAGGAGCGGCGACGCCATTGAAGCTTGCATAGAGACTGAAACGCGCGTTATTTGTGCCGTTTGTAACAGTTATCAGGCGATTTTGAACTTTCTCCCTATTAACAGGACGAGCTATGTTCTCGGCGGCAATTGTAAAGTGTTGTTTAGGTTTGCTCATAATAAATATCTCGCTAATTATATCCCGAAGAGTGCTCGAGCGTTACTGGTTGTTGTCGCGGCCAAAACTTCGCGGTCTTCTCCACGTAGTTCAGCTACAAAATCGGCAACGTCCCTCACTCGTTTGGGCTCATTTATACTACCACGATAAGGAGTTGGTGTCAAGAAGGGGGCGTCAGTTTCTAGAAGTAGCCTTTGGGCTGGGACTGCCCTATAGACATCGAGCTGCGCTGGATCTTTAGCAAATGTCGCAATGCCGTTGATGCCAACGTACAATCCGCGCTCGATTGCCTTCTGTAAATTCTCGGCTGAATCAGTGAAACTGTGCAGTACACCGCGAATATCGCTGTAGCTATCGAAGATCGGCCAAAAGTCATCAAATGCCTCTCGAACGTGAAATATCAGGGGTAAATCGTGCTTAAGCGCCAGCTCTAGCTGAAACTTGAGCGCCTCTACCTGAGCTTCTTTGGGCGAGTGATTATAGTAAAAATCAAAACCGCACTCGCCAATCGCCACGACCTTGGGCTGTGTTACTAAAGCCGCAAACTCGTCGAGTTGAGCCTGATTGCCGGCATAATGTTGCGCTTCGTGCGGGTGCAGGCCAATACTTGCCCAGCAAGTATCGTGATTCTGAACAAAATTAACTGCTAATTTACTGTCTTCCAGGTCGCAGCCGACACAAATGAGACGTGTTACGCCTGCTTTGGCGGCATCTGACACTAGCGAATCGGCTGTAAGTGCGGGATTTTTTGCCCATAACTCTCGCGTGGAGCGTTCGCCACTCGTTAAACCTGCCGACTGTATGTGGCAGTGCGTATCGACGAGCTCCATAGCTAGGCTGCCTGATCGACTTCTTGCTTAGGGAAAAGCGTGCCTTTGATCGGTCGGACAATGCCCTCAGAGAAGACGGCAGTGATTTTTTCGGCAGTTTCGGGCAAGAATGGCTCGAGCAAGGTAGCGATGCCAAGCAACGAACTAGCCTGGTAAGCGAGTACTTCTCGCAGGTGCTCTTCGTCCTTTTCTTTGGCAATCATCCAGGGCTTTTCTTGGTCTATGTATTGATTAAGACCGCGAACTTGCTCCCAGACTTCGTCGAGGGCGCGATCAAAGCGACATGCAGCCAGCGCTTCTTCGTACTGCGCGATATCGTGCTCTGCCGCTGGGACATCGCCGATAATGCCGTTCTGATATTTCTGAATCATAGCGGCAGTGCGCTGCACGGCGTTACCAAGCTCGTTGGCCAGCTCGCTATTGTATGCAGCTTCAAAAGCGTCCCAGGTGAAGTCACCGTCATTATAGCTTGGCACGTGACGCAGGAAGTAATAGCGAAAGGCATCGGCACCGTATTTATCGATTACCTCGTTTGGTGAGACAAAATTACCAAGGCTCTTACTCATTTTTTTGCCGTCAATGTTTACGAAGCTGTGCACATAGAGGGTTTTAGGCAGTTCAATGCCCAGACTCATAAGCATGGCTGGCCAGATGGCAGCATGGAAGCGAATAATGTCTTTACCGATAACCTGCGTGTTAGCTGGCCAGAACTTCTTAAAATCTTCGTGCTCGGGATAGCCAAGAACGGTGATGTAGTTCATGAGCGCCTCAAACCAGACATACATAACCTGCTTGGCGTCGCCCGGAACCGGAATGCCCCAATCAATCTTTTCTTTTGGACGACTGACGCTAATGTCATCTAGCCCATCTTTAAGTACATTTAGGATTTCGTTGCGCTTGGTTTCGGGGATAATCAGGAACTGGCCGCTTTCGATTGCTTCCAGTACTGGTTGCGTGTAATTGCTCAGCTTAAAGAAGTAATTTTCTTCCTCGATTTTTTCGTAAGGACGGTTATGATTCGGACAAACGCCATTATTAGCCTTGACCTCAGCCTCGCTAAAAAAGGCCTCGTCGCCGGTACAGTACCAGCCGACGTATTTGCTTTTGTAGATGTCGTTCTTGAGGGCTTTCCAGATGAGTTTAGCGCGTTGCTCATGACCCTCATCGGTAGTTCGGATAAAACGATCATTGCTGATATTGAGCTTTTCGGCCAAGTCACTAAAAGTTTTACTCATTTGATCGGCTAAAGCTTTGGGAGTTAGTCCCATTTCGGCCGCCTTTTCGGATATTTTGCCACCATGCTCATCGCTGCCCATGCTAAAGATGACGTCATCACCTTGCTGCCGGGCGCGACGCGCCAGCACATCACCCATCACAAATTCCATAGCGTGCCCAAGATGAGGTTCGCCGTTTACATAAGGAATAGACGTGGTGATGTAGTAATTGCCCATAGGTGTTTATTGTACCAGATTACTCAAGAAGACGAGCCACTCCCTTAGGCGCCAAGGCTAAAGCGGGCGGTCGACGTAGTCTTGGCAAAGACGCTCAAAGACGGCATTCGTCCAGCCAAAACCGGTTTGTGACGGATAGAGGCCTTTGACTGGTGGCTTTTCGGGCGATACAACGTTGTACTTTTCGAGGAATACTTTGTTTTCGTTGAACCACGCCTGGTTGGTTTTGAGCCACTTCATGGCGATCCGGCGGGCATCGGTATGGTAGCCATAGCGCTCCAACGCTTTGATGACAATAAACTGTAATGGTGCCCAGCCATTGGGGTAGGCCCACTGCGTTGGCATGCTGCCGAGCACGAATTGGCCAAGCGGCAAAGCGTCGGTCGTAGCCAAGCCACCCTTGTTTTCGAAGCGCCTTAAAGCCTTCACTAGCGCTGCGGCTTGCTTATCATCGACCATGCCGGCCCACATTGGGAAATAGGTGGCCAGGCTGCTTACGTTACCGCGCTTCTCTTTGACGTAGTTGAAGTCGTAGTACAAACCACGGCCTTTGTCCCACATTAGCTTGTTCATAATTACTTTGCGCAGTTCGGCAGCATCGTCCCACTTTGCGGCTTCGCGCTTGTCCTCAAAAATGCGGGCAGCGCGGGCAAAGTCAGCTTCGTACTTGTAGAGTAAGGCGTTCAAATCAACCGGTAAAAAGTTGAGTGCCCGGCGATCGAAGCGCGGAGTCATGTCCCAGCCGCTCTCGGCTTCGGCTAAATCATGCAGGTAGTTAATGTCGTAGTAGCGACTGAGGCCTTGGTAAACTAGCCGTTCATTTGGCTTTTTGACACCCATCCACACAGTGGCGTATTCTTTCTTAGCGATTTCCATAGCGGCCTTGAGCCACTCTTTATCCAGATCGTACGTCTGGTAGACATCAAAAATAAAGGTTGTTAGGAATGGCGGCTGCGAGCGTCCGGTTAGGTACGTGCGCGAGGCGTTAGGAATGACCTTGAAGCGCTCGAATAATGACAGCAGATCTTCGAGAATACCGGTAACGAGCTCCTGATGATCGGCATCAAGCATGCCCTGAACCATGAAGTAGCTGTCCCAGTAATACAGCTCCATGAAGTCAAAACCAGTCTTGGCGCTGTAGCTTGGCACCAAATACGGTTTTGGCACACCAAGCAGGCTTTCGTCGTCTTTGGGGTGGAAGCGCTGCACTTTAGACCAATACTCTGCGATGTAGACTCGTGAATCACGGACATCGTCAATCGTCAGTTCCTTATCGGGACGAAACGACAGCTGGAAGGTGCTGGCCATAAAATCTTTTGCTTTATTGAATGCTGACATCTCTCTAGACTACTGGTGTAAGGGGTGGACGGTCAAGTTTATAACCTATTTAATGCATAGAAAAAGAGCAGGCTTTCACCTGCTCCTTAAGCGTTCCAATCTGGTTACAGATTAGTAGCGATTGCCACCGCGGTCGCCACCACCGTAGCCACCACCGTTGCCGCCGCTGTAGCCACCGCCACCGCCGCCGCCACGAGGACGCTCTTCGCGAGGACGTGCTTCGTTAACAACGATTGCACGACCGTCGAGGTCCTTACCGTTCAACTGTTCGACTGCAGCCTTAGCTTCGTCGTCAGATGACATCTCAACAAAGCCGAAGCCCTTTGAGCGGTTAGTTTCGCGATCCATGATGACGCTTGCAGATACAACAGTACCTACAGTTGCGAAGAAGTCCTTAAGACTGTCATCGTTAGTTGCCCATGCTAGTGAACCGATAAATAGTTTGGTTGCCATTACTATTACTCTCTACTCTTTCGTTCGCTTTCGAGGTAATCTGGCAAACCAGTTAGCTGCTCCTCTGATAACGTATTATTTACTTAATTTACTCTAGAACCTAACTTATCTGATAAAGACGTTATTAGCAGCTTTTCTAGTGACGTCATTATACCAGTTAAGGTTCTCATCCACAAGGGGTAATCAAACCCCCCATGTTTATTTACCCTTATTTGGCTCCTCATAACCCACAACATCGTCGTCTGGGTTAGGCTCAGCCGCTTCAGCCGCCCCTGATATGCCCTCTTCGTACAGCTCATCTTGGTCGATTCCGGTATCGGTGGATGGGTGCGTATCGGATATATCGCCTCTGGGATGTGCTGGAGCAAATGGCGATTCCATATCAGGAGTTCGCTGTTCGAGTTGCTCTTCTTCATCGAGTTCATCTGGGTCCATGTAAACCTCCTTTCTTAATAAATAGTAGGAATATACTACAACGATCATGTTCAGGGAGCTGTTAAATCTCCCACAAAGGTGTGACCATTCCCACTTGATCGAGCGGGTGGCTATAGTAAAATAAAAGTATTATTACAAATATAGAAAGGGGGTAATCCATTGAAAAGTCCTAAATCTACCAGGCAGGCAATGAATAATCGAGCGCAGGAGGTATGCGCCTTTTAGTCCCTAAAGATAGTCCCTAAAGAGGAACGTTCGCCTGCCGAAGTAGGCCGAAATACCTTTCAGCCGCTTCTCGTCATCAGACTATGGAGCGGCTTTTCGTATCTAAACTCTTATTTTGGTCATAGCGCTCGCCCTGCGGGCGTTGCGCTTGACCAAGAAGGTATCTTGTATAACGCTGTTGCGTTATACACGAATCTTGGTCATCATGCGCAGATTGGACAGGTATTGATCGGGGTTGACCTTTGGGTGAGCATGCAGATACGCGATGTGCTTTTGCACAAATGGGATCAAATGATCCGGGTAAGCTGCGACGTTGGCGCTGTAGCTTGACTCGGTGTTAAAAGCTGGGTCATTGACCAGCAATCGGAGATCGTGCTCGACACGTGCGATTGCTTCGGGACAGTCTAGGAACTTTTTGGTAGCCGACGGCATAGGGGGTTAACCCTGTACTTTCGGAGCTTTTGGTTTCTTAACTTCTTTACGGCCTCGGTCTTTGGACATAGTAGGTACCTCGTTATATAACATAAGTATACTCTCTTGCAACGCTTTATCCTAATCTGTAACTCCTTTAGAAAAGACTCTGGACAGCTTTGACGACAACGGCCCCAAAACCGACACTCAGCACCACACCGAGCGCACCAACAACGATTCCGGCCAATAGCATTACGACATCTTCGAGAATAACCGCCAGACTGACAATTACAACTCCGAGTGACGGCAAAGTATCGAGTCCCGAAAATGGCGGTGAAAGAAAGGCTGTAACCGTCAGGCCTAGCACCACCAACCCAATGGCTCGCTCGACGAGTGGTAGCTTAAAGAAACCGGTCCAACGTGGACTAGAACGCTTTTCGAGCCACCGTACGCGATTCATCATCGCCACGACTAGCTTGCCCTTCATGATTTTTTCGAGTTTAACTTTTTTGGTCAGAGAGCGCGGCAGCCAAATAGCCTTTAGGCCGGCAATTTGCTCCAGTGCCAGCAATGCTACAACCACTTCAAAGACATGCGTCACACCCCCAGTCGGGATTGGCAGTGCCGGGATCAGCATCAACAGCAACATTACAACGGCAAAACTTTTATCTTCGAATAGATCGATTAAGGTCTGCAGATTTTTGAGCTGATTGCCCTTAACCCAGCCGTCGAGCTGATCGCTGAAAGCTTTGGGCGTATCATGTTTTGTCATGGCTCCATCATACCAGTCTTAGGTGATAGGCTATTGAACGGCAGCCAATTCCACTTGAAAAACTAGCACTGAATTACCAGGGATAGAGCCTTGGCCCGAAGCACCGTAGCCAACAGCCGGTGGCACAATCACCAGACGAGTGCCGCCGACTTTCATGCCTGACAGTGCCTGCTCCCAGCCAACAATCACCTGATGTTCACCGAGCGTAAAGACGAACGGCTGAATTTTGCCGTCAGAACCAGCCCGCGACTGGTCGAATAGCTGCCCATTGGTCAACCAACCCTTGTAATAAACCGCAGCCTTTTTGCCGGCGGTCAATTCGGCACCATTGCCAACCTGGATATCACCAAATAGGCCGCTCTGACCTTCTTTATACTTTTCGTACTGTGCGAAGGTCGATGGATCGAGCGCCGAGGGCGTAGACGACCCGCTGGCGTTAGCGCCACCCGACGAACCACCAGCTTTATTTTGGGTCGGAGTAATCTGCCCAAGCTTGTTGGCTGCTGAATCGACGGACACGTTCAGGCTATTATTTGGATTGGTGGTAGGCTTAGTTTCGGTGAGCGGTACGCTACTACTAGCAGATTCTGAGGCCGGCAGAGTATAGTCATCGCCACTTAAAAGACTCAGACTCGGTTCACTTTTTTTGCCGTGACTATGCTGCCACACGCCGAAGCCAACACCGCTAAGCACTAACACTCCAGCGACGGTTCCCGCTATAATCACCTGTTTGTTTTTCATCATCACCTTAAATTGTAAGCGAGCCTAGGGATAAGTGCAAAGCGAAGTTTTTTACTGTCCTCTCAGGAGCAACGGATTAGGCTAGATAGGTGGGGGAACATCTTATGATAAGACGGGTTCTAGTCGCGGCTAGCTGTTTGCCACTCCTCTTCGGCATGGCTGTCGGGACGACCTTCGCAGGTGGCTCAACAACTAGCGACTCTAGCAATTACGGTGCGTACGGCTCAGGCTCATCAACATCGATGTCGGCGTACTCATCAGCGTATAACGGCAATGGTAGCAATACGAACACACAGTCAACAACTTATGGCAGCGCTGGCAACACCAGCACATCGACGACAACGCCACCAGCAAATAATTACACAACTAATGGTACGGATGGTGTGGATACATCGACGGGAGGAACGGGCATTTACGTAGCCATGGGTGATTCAATACCGGCGGGCCTGGGGTTGGGGTCCGATAACAATACGTCTTATAACGCACCTAACAGGTCTAATACATCGAACACACCCAACAACACGTCGTATAATACATCTAATACGTCGAGCGACGGCTCCCGTAACGCTTATAACACATCCGGCGACACAACATCAGGCGCGCTTAATACGTCGAGCGACGACTCTCGTTGCGGTCGAACATCGCAAGGTTATCCAAACTTTGTGGCCCAGCAAACGGGACTGAGCTTGATCAACGTTAGCTGTAGCGGCGCGACAGTTGGCGATATCGTGACGCAGCAAGGCGTTTCGGGATCTAATATGAACCAACAGCTAGACCAGGCTTTTAGCAACGGCAGGCCGGATCTGATCACCATAACCGCCGGAGCAAACGACGTGCATTGGGTAGATTTTTTGCGAACGTGCTATGCCAGCAATTGCGCAACTGACACTGCAAACACGGCCGCCAAAGGCTTGCTCACAGCGATGCAGACCAAGTACGCATATGCGCTCCAGGCTATCTCCAATCGTAGCAACGGCGCGCCACCTCCTGTCATAGTTACTGGGTATTACAACCCGATCTCCAACTACTGTAAGAATCGTCAAAACTTCGCCACCAATCAAGAAATCGACTTCCTGAATAGGCAGCGGGACGCCCTCAATAAAACTATCCGGAACGTCATTTCGCAATACCCCTTTGTAAGCTATGCCTCAGCAAACTTTACCGGCCATGCCGGTTGCTCCCCCGACCGATGGATCCAAAGCTTGAATGACCCTGCGCCAGCTCATCCAACCGCACGCGGCCAACAGCACATCGCCGAATCAGTCATAGAGCAAGTGCCTGCCGGAATTGGAGCCAACAACAATAGCGGATCTGGGACTAGCTCCGGCGCTAGTTATGGCCAAACTCGAAATAATGGAGTCGACAACACTACCACTAATTATAACGGGGCAACGGGGGGCAACGGGAGCTACAGTAATAACACCACGGGTGGAACGTACGGAACCAACGGTACTAGCGGTACTAGCGGTACTACTAATCCTAGTAATAATTATTCGGGCAATAACAACGGGGCAACGGGGAGCTACAGTAATAACACCACGGGTGGATCGTACGGAACCAACGGTACTACGAATGGAGATGGGACCACGAACGCGACTGGAACTAACGGTACTAGTAGCGGCACTACTACGACTACTACCACAACGACGACTACAACGACTAGTGATCCTTAGTAATTAATTACTAATTACTCAAGGTATTAGCGGCGCCATTCTTGCATAAAAGTCATCCTAGAAAAAAGGCTTCCGGTGTTAACACGGAAGCCTTTTTTAGTTGTTCTGTTCTTGTTTTAGTTTTTAGACAGCGCTAGTAAATGCCTCGGTGGTGACAAGGCCAGCGATTATAGCTAGCGTAGCCGATACCACCATAGCCTCCGTAGCCACCGCCGTAGCCGCCATAACCTCCGTAGCCACCGTAGCCGCCGTAGTCTCCGCCGTAGCCGCCATAACCTCCACCGTAACCACCGTAGTCTCCGCCGTAGCCGCCATAACCTCCGTAACCACCGTAGCCGCCAGCGCTTGCGGTGCCGGTAGCGATGAGTCCGAATGCTAAAGCACCAACTACGGCACTGCTAACTATTCGTGTTACTTTGCGTGTTT
>JAQBRQ010000044.1 GCA_028286385.1 Candidatus Saccharimonadota bacterium | reverse complement strand
TGTCGTTCTTTTATTTTACTTAAGCATAAGTATAGATGGCAATCGCCACTAGCACAAGCACTTTACCCCTGAATTTTAGCACATATTTTCCGTTTTAGTGTTGGCGCCGTTTTTGTGCGGCCAAGAGTAGCCAAACAGCGGCACTAAATAAGGTGACAGCTGCCGAGAATAACAGATGTAAGCTGACGTAGACTGCCGCAAATGTTGCTAGTGTGGCTGCTGTTAGCAGACTTGTTGACAGCGCGGGCTTTTGCTTGCCGAGCACGGTAGGAATCAGGGCTACAGCCAGGGCCAGCGAGCCAATCGTTAAGATTGTGTCTTGGACGGGGTGCATTATTGCTTCCTCGCTGCTAATGGCTGCGTGGAAGCGGCAATGCCAATCGCTACCGCAATAACCACGGCATTCTTAATGATGTATTGCCCTTCGAGTGTTGGCACTAGGAATGACTGCCAAGTGTAGTGCGGTACCAATAACAGAGGTGAACAGACGATTAGCATGTGCACTAGCAGCAGTGGCACAACAATTCTCGTAGCCCGCGGCAGCAGGAATAGCAGTCCAATAATGCATTCCAGGAGCGCCAGAATGACAAATAGTGTGTCGAAGTACTGTAATCCAACGGTTTTATCAATTAAAGCCTTCGCCAGTGGTCCTGCCGGACTCAAGCCAAGCAGCTTTATGGCGCCGAACCAGAAGAAGATCAAAAAGATAGATACACGAGCTACTGGGATGAACGTTCGGCGAAAGAAGGCGATCAGTTTGAGGTCAATGGCTTGGTAGTTTAGCTTTTTGTCTGTCATTTAACGTCGGCTAGGCGGTTTAGGCACCGCAAGCTCACCTAATGCTTGTAGTGTGCCTTCTTGCGGTCTTTGGGCCTCTGCACGGTTCGCGGCGATCTGTTCCCCAACTGCTCTGAGCTGCGGGCTAATCACTAATGATGGTTCGTGTGCTGCCGGTATTACGGTCTGGACAGGACCTGTGTCTGCTGGGCGAGGTCGTGTTCCTTCGATATAGGGATCGCCGCTTGGCCGCGAAAATGCAGACAATAGTCTGCGAAGCCCTGTCTTTTGTGCTGGTTCTGGTCTAGTAAGTGTTCTGCGTGGACGGTCATTGCCGACGGTACGGTTTGTTTCTGGGCCTAAGTTTGTCATAAAGTAACTCCTCGGTAGTAAGTAAGCGTATTGTAACAGATTTATTCTATCCTATGCTGGGCATGTCGTATACAATTACATAATGACTACAAAAGCCTTAGACCTATTCGTCCGCGAGATTATGGATACCAAAGCAAACACCACATCCATGGGTGGTGCATCTACGGGAGTGCTCGGCGTAACAGATACTGCAGAGCAGACGCTGCATCTCTTAAAGAAGTCGGCGCTTTTGTTTGCCACTGAATACCGCAAAGACAAACCCAACAAAACGGTACTTAGTGGCTACGCGGGTGATATAGAAGGTGCCTTGCAGACATTATTGGTGTTTTCGGCCATTGGCAATGATACGTTTGAGCACTGCGTATCGCAATTAGATGCTCTGGTTAAGAGCCTGAAAGGTTAGAGTAGAAGCATGTATTTTGACATAGACAAGCGAACAGCAATAACAGTACTCATTTTGCTGATTGTAGTGGGTGGTGGCATAGCTTTTATGGCACTTCACCCGGCAGCTCGTCAAGCTAACGATAACTTGATGCAGCAGAGCGACCTTGAGGCTCAGCGGGCCGCACCAAACCCCAATCAGTAAGATTTACAGTATGACAAACCTTTCCGGCTTTACACATGATCAGTACGAAGAGGGACTTAGCAAGTTTGAAGCGGCACAGTCGCTGGTGTTGTCCCGCGAGGATTTGCCCGAAGCAGCACGTATGGCCGGGTCATTCGCTCTCATCGCGAGTGAGGTCGGTAATACTTCTTTAGCAGAGAGTGCCCACCGAACCGCTATTCATGCCTACGCGCTTGATCATGACGCTACAGTATTCGAGCAAGAAGACGAGTTAGCTGCCTGTGTCGCGCCTGTCGTACTCAATGAATATGCCCGTCTTGCAGAAACCTTGGCTGCAAGCTCAAGGACATTCGCCTCTCACAGAAGACTTTCCCGGCTCAGGCGCGAGGTGTTATCGCTTGGTCCTGTGGATGCGCAATCTGCAGTAACAGGTATGTTCGCCGCTCAAGCGGTAGAGAGAGGACTAGCTACGCATAGCTACATTAACGCACGAAGACATATTGCCAAGGCAGATCGTCTCAACTACCTGTGTCAGGCAGCTACAACGCAAAATGGGCTCGGGTTACTTGCTATAACCGGTGGCAATGTCAGGTCCCGCACAATTGCGAAGTGGATTAAAGACACGCACACGTCTGCGCTACTACCTTAGCAGGGTGAGGCTGCCATGGGTTGCTGTTTCCTGGGGCTTAAACTTGAGAGCTAGGATTACCCATAGATCAATAAATTATACTGGTATTGATGCTGTCTGTACTATTTATACTTGAAACGACTCGGACCAATCGGGGTTGAAGTGGCAATATCCACTTTTTTGCCGATCTCTTGAAGAGCAATGAGCGCACCAAGTTCTAGAGCTGCTAACTCCCGTGCGTCAGCCGGGTCCTCTACGAGTTGAGGTCGAGTGTAAACCTCTTTATCATCTTTTGTTAAGCCATTTCTTTGTTTTCGCTCCTGATAGATGCTGATAATTGCTTGGGCGCCTACAGGATAGACATGGGAAATATGCCGCGGCGTAAATTCCGATACCGAAACTTTAGCAATCTCAATACCAGTAAGAACATGTGAAGGGTATCTTTGAGCAAGAGCAAGATCTCTGTCATTTAATTCATACAAGAGAGGAGCCTCCTTTCCAGGTACAGGTAGGGGTTCATATACAATTATATTATATAACTTATGTTTATGCGAGCTCGAGAGTAGCCCTACGGTTTTACGAAATCATTACCAAGACGGCTACCATTGCCCACAATGTCGGCGATAGAAGTAAGCGCAATTCGCATTGCATCGTGCGTTTCAAGAGTAGTGTATTTGATAACTTCTGGGTCTGGGACATCCTCAGCATGCATGACTGTGACATCTTTTAGCACCAACACAGCAGCGTCACTTTCGCCGTCGACACCCACTAGCTCACCTTCAAAGTCTGGACTAAGTAAGGCACGATCGTCACGTTCCTCAATGATCAGGCTGCAGACCACGAACCACTGGATACCATCACGGTTGGATATCTCCATTATTTCGCGGAGCATCTCGGCTATGTTATCCGGGTGCATTGCTTCCTCGAAATCTGAGTAGCGTTGAATTGGCTTCCAGCTCGGGTCTTGGTCGCTCATATCAGTAGAGTGTATAAGCAATGATACTAATCTGCAATATTATCAAATCTATATGCATAGGATGTTTGTGATGAGTACAAGAACTTACCGCATGAAATACGGGCCCGCGAAGCAGCTGAGCTATTCACCGCTTCGGAGCCACGGATTTTTGAGTTTTATATGGCAGGTGAGCTGGGTGTCCAGAGTAGTTCTATCGTTATTTGTTAGGGGAGCCAGTGAGCAAATTTATCCGTTGCTTTTATAAAATTCTTCAGACTCCGACTCGTATAGGGATATAGAGATAATAAAAGCCGCTTTACGAGCTTCCATATTAACCTCGCGCTCAAGTCCGAGGCCTTCAATAATTGACATACCTGCTAAATCTTCGCGTGGCTGCTTAAACATCTCAGCGGTTTTAGTAGTTGTACCTGTTCGCATCGCAACATTTCCAACCGCATAGGCTGCATTTGTTAAATAGCGCCTCTGTCTTGGGGAAAGCGACTCGGGCTCAAAACTGTCTGAGATGGCAGCCATGTTTGGAATGGCTACGGCAATATCGCCTCCATTTAAACCAATCGCCCTCATCCCTTCAATTTTGTCCGCCACTTCATCGCTCTTAAGTAGCGTTATGGCATTGAGGCAGTCTTGGCTGGCACTGGCTATCGGCTCGAAATAATCAGGTTTTTGCATATTTTGTATTATTACGTCTTTGCTGGTGCATTGCAAGCTTGAGGTATCTCAAGAGGAAACCGCAGGAGGATATTTGTGATGAATATAACAAACAAAGCACTAGCATTTAATTCCTGGACCGAGCATACTGCGCTTAATTAGTTGGGAGACAAATTATGTTGGGCAAAGCTAAGTCATGGCACGCTGGTTTATCTAAAGCTGGGAAAATACTTTTATGGTCAGCGACAGCGGCATTCGGGGTTGTAGGCATATCTGCTGCTAGTCCTGGCGGACCGCCAGAAACAGTTGCGCCAACAGTTCAATCCACCAAAGCTGAAACTAAGAAGCCAGTCGTCGAAGTAAAGACAGAAACACAGGTTGCTGACGTAGCTTTTGACAAAACAACGAAGCAAGATGGCAACTTAGAAAAAGGCAAGACGCAGCTGGTTACGGCTGGCGTGGTCGGCGTTAAAACAAGTACCTACAATGTCACGTACACTGATGGGGTTGAGACGAGCAGAGCATTAGTCAAAGAAGAGGTCACAACTGCTCCGACCAGTGAAGTCACTGCTATTGGAACGTACGTTGCGCCTGCGCCTAGAGCGAGCAATTGCGATCCGAATTACACTCCATGCGTGCCAAATGTGTCGTATGACTTAGATTGCCCCGATATCGGGTTTTCGGTACGAGTGATTGGGTCTGATCCGCATCGATTTGACGGTGACCATGATGGTTATGGGTGTGAGTCGTACTAG
>JAQBRQ010000029.1 GCA_028286385.1 Candidatus Saccharimonadota bacterium | reverse complement strand
AACTCTTTACGCCCAGTAATTCCGGATAACGCTTGGATCCTCCGTATGACCGCGGCTGCTGGCACGGAGTTAGCCGATCCTTATTCATATGCTACCGTCATAATCGTCACATATAAAAGCAGTTTACGACCCTAGAGCCTTCATCCTGCACGCGGCGTTGCTCCATCAGGCTTTCGCCCATTGTGGAAAATTCCCTACTGCTGCCTCCCGTAGGAGTCTGGGCCGTTCTCAGTCCCAGTCTGGCTGATCATCCTCTCAGACCAGCTAATGATCGTCGCCTTGGTGAGCTATTACCTCACCAACAAGCTAATCATGCGCAGGCCGTTCCCAAAGCGCCGAAGCTTTCATCCGAAGATCACATGCGGTATTAGACACCATTTCTGGTGCTTATCCCTCACTTTGGGGTACGTTCCTACGTGTTACTCAGCCGTCCGCCGCTCGTGTATTCTACACTCATTATTCCACTATGATCTCTAGCCTGAGACCATCGCTGCAGACAGTATTTCTTGATTGCTCGCGAAACTTATCTGGTCAAATAGTGAGTGCAGAACCTTACCGCTCGACTTGCATGTATTAGGCACGCCGCCAGCGTTCATCCTGAGCCAGGATCAAACTCTCCAAAAAAAGAATTCAATCTTAACTTCAGTCGAACATGTAACTCTTGCGAGTCACACTGACTTACTTAAAAAACAATTCAAAAGTGAATTGACGTTGATTTGCACTACTCAATTTTTAACGAACAAGTGGCCGATTTAGGGACATTCGTAGAAAGCCTCTGTCAAACCATTCCCACAATCTTACCGCACAATACCGTTTAGGTCAAGGGGTAAATGAACTATACTCGTAGTAATTCATGCATCACTTAATACTGCGTCTTGCCTGTGTCCTGGATGTGGTCGACCATTTTTGGGCCCACTTAGTTATTATATGAGGAGCACATAGTTACTAAGTGGGCTGGTTTTTGGGCGAGCAAAACCTGCTAGCTGCCGGCTGCGGCTGCCAAAAGCTAGAGCTAGGCGGTGGCTGCCTGCTGCTCGGCCAGTCGAAATATGTAGCCAAAGCATGGCTGACGGTCGGGTTGTGCAAACACCTCGTCGCCACAAGTAGCGTCCGGTGCCACCTCGACAAGGCCTTGCGACACGAGATTGCTGAGCGTCTCGTCTGCAGCGAGCAAACTAGCCCTCGCTTCTCTGGAAACGCTCAGCTTACGAACAATTTCGCCAACGGACCCACTACGCGGTGACACAGCCTTCTCTGCTGCTCGCTTGGCAATATCTGCGGCCGTAAAGTATATTCCTGCCTCAAATGCTGATAAAAATAACTCTTCTCTGGGTTTGGGGGATTTCATAAAATGAAGTGTAATCTTAACCTATGCTTCGGTGTCGCTTGGCGTCTTTGACATCAAACCATACAGCTCAGCCACGTCATATTCGTCAGTTATCTGTCCAAGCTCTACTTGATGCATGCCCAGGCGAAACTGAGCAACGCGTCTACCAAGCCCTGTTCGAGCAGTTTCAACTTTACCCGCTAGTACTTCACACATCCGTTCCTCGACCGCGTAACGACCTGCAAGTTCATCTAAATTTTCACTCATGCGTGAGATTATGCCACATAGACACATTCAAAGCAAGCATTATTTTTAGGCGGCGGCTTCGATGACGACGTTCTCGGCGCCTTCGGCGCTGTCGTCTTCTTCGAGTTCGTCAGATTTCTCGACGAGTGCCAGGGATACAACCTGGTCTTTGTCGTTGAGACGCATGATGCGCACGCCTTGGGTGGCGCGACCGAGAGCTGGAATGTCTTTCATGCCTAAGCGAATGGTCTGGCCCTGTTGGCTGATGATGATCACTTCCTGATCTTCACCTGAGAGCGTTTTAACGCCCTTCAGCTCGCCTGTCTTGTCATTGACGATGGCAGAACGGATACCAACGCCGCCGCGGGCGTGAGCCGTGAACTGGGCGACCTTGGTGCGTTTACCGTAGCCGTACTTGCTAATCACAAAGATGCTGGAGCCTTCTTCGACGATATCCATGCCGATGACGTGGTCGTTGGCGCGCAAGCGGATACCGCGCACACCGCGGGATACGCGGCCCATTGGGCGGGCATCTTTTTCGTGGAAGCGGATAGCCTGGCCCAGGCTGGTCGAAATGACGACTTCGTTTTCGCCGGTGGTCATGCGGATCCACTTGAGTTCGTCACCTTCGTCGAGGTTAATAGCGATCAAACCGCTGGTACGGACGTTCTGGTACTGCTCAAACGGCGTTTTCTTGACGACACCGCGAACGGTACACATGATCAGATTCTTGGCGTCATGCGTCTTAGAAACGTTTATAACGCTTGTGACCGTCTCTTCGGGCTGCAACTGCAACAAGTTCACAATGGCTACGCCTTTGGCGTTTAGGCCAACTGCAGGCACTTCGTAGGTCTTGAGTCGGAAGACGCGGCCCTTGTTGGTAAAGAACAGTAGGAAGTCATGAGTGCTGGCGTTGACGACGTGCTCAATGACGTCTTCTTCGCGAGTAGCCATACCACGGCGGCCCTTGCCGCCCCTGCCCTGTTTCTTGTATTCAGCCAGCGGGCTGCGCTTGATGTAGTTAGCAGCGGTCAGCGTAACGGCAACCTGCTCGTCGGCGATGAGATCTTCGTCGCTCATCCTGCCAAGTTCACTAGGAATAACCTTGGTGCGGCGTTCGTCACCGTATTGTTTTTGGAGTTCAACCAGTTCGGCACGGACAATCTTGAGGATTTGCTTTTCGTCGGCCAAAATTGATTCCAGCTTGGCGATCAGCTTCATCAGCTCGGCCAGTTCGTCTTCGATCTTCTTGCGTTCCAGGCCAGCTAGGGTGCGCAGTTGCATGGCCAGGATAGCTTTGGCTTGAATGTCGCTCAGGCTAAAGCGCTTGATCAGGTTAGCCTGTGCTTCTTCAGTGGTGTCACTAGCGCGAATCACCTTAATGACTTCGTCGATGTGGTCGAGGGCAATCTTGAGACCTTCCAGGATGTGGGCGCGCTCTTTGGCTTTGCGCAGCTCAAACTCCGTACGGCGCCGGATGACGACCTGGCGGTGCTTGATGTGCTCTTGCAAAATGTCTTGCAAACCAAGGACTTTGGGCTGAATGCCGTCAATCAGGGCCATCATGTTGAAGTGGAAAGTCGTCTGCAAAGGCGTCAACTTGTAGAGCTGATTGAGGAGCTTCTTAGGGTAAGCGTCTTTCTTGAGGTCGATCACAATGCGAACTTGACCGCGGGCGGTTTCGTCGCGCAGGTCGCTGATACCAACCAGCTTTTTGTCGCGAACGAGGTCGGCGATCTTTAGGACCAGGCTTTCTTTGTTGAGCGCGTATGGGATCTCCGTAATAACGATCTGGTGGCGGTTCTTGGTACCTTCCACGATCTCGGCGATACCGCGAGTCACAACGCCGCCGCGACCCGTTGCATAGGCTGTGCGGATTGATTCTTGGCCGTAGATAATACCGCCGGTTGGGAAGTCAGGGCCCTTTACGAATTTCAGTAAATCATCGAGTGTGGCGTTCGGGTTGTCGATGAGGCAAACTTCGGCGTCGATGAGCTCGTTTAAGTTGTGCGGCGGGATGTTGGTCGCCATACCAACGGCAATACCGAGTTGCCCGTTCAGCAATAAGTTCGGCAATTTAGCCGGCAGGACGGTTGGTTCGGTGGTCGTGCCGTCGTAGTTTTCGCGGAAATCGACGGTTTCTTTGTCGATATCAGCCAGCGTTTCGTCGGCCAACTTAGCCATCTTGGCTTCGGTGTAACGCATGGCAGCCGGAGGATCTCCGTCCATACTACCGAAGTTACCCTGGCCGTTAACCAGCATGTAACGCATGGCCCATGGCTGCGCCATACGAACCATGGCGTCGTAGATGCTTGAGTCACCGTGCGGGTGGTATTTCCCCATGACGGCACCAACAACGTTAGCACTCTTACGGTGACGAGCGCCGCTGCGCAGGCCGTCTTCGTTCATGCTGTACAGAATGCGGCGATGCACTGGTTTCATACCATCCCTGACGTCAGGAAGGGCACGATCAATGATAACGCTCATGCTATAACGCAAATAGCTATCTTCCATGACGTTTTCGACGGTTCGAAGCTCTACGGAACGTGAGTGGCCGGAATCGAGCACGTCAGCGGCGTGTTCCACGCCGCGGCGGCGTTCTTCCATCGAGATTTCGTGGCGAATATCGTTATTCGGGCGCTGCTCTTCTGGCTCGTTCGTTGGTTCAATTGGGTCGGTGTTTGGGGTGTTGTCGTCCATGTTATCATCCATATTAAATATCCAGGTCCTTCACAAATTTGGCATTAGCTTGAATGAAGCTCTTGCGGAGCTCGACTTCGGTTCCCATCAGCTTATTAAAGATGGCATCGGCCTTTTCGGCGTCGGCGACTTTAACTTGTACGAGTACACGCTTTTCGGGATTCATGGTAGTTTCGAACAGCTGCTCAGCATCCATTTCGCCCAGTCCCTTGTAGCGCTTTTGCTCAACAAAGCCGGCTTGCTTGTAGCGTTCGTCGGTTTCGTTTATCTTGGCACCTTCAGCGGCACGTTTAGCGATAATCTTATCCAGTACCACTTCCAGCTCGTCTTCGTCGTAAATAAACTGGCTGCTCTTACGGCCGGGCTTAACCAGTTCAAACAGTGGTGGCTTGGCAAGGTAGAGGTGACCGCCATCAACAACTGGCTGCATGTAGCGGAAGAAGAAAGTCATTAGCAGGGTGCTAATGTGGCTACCGTCGACATCGGCATCGGTCATGATGATGATGCGATCGTAGCGCAGGCCGGCAACATCGAATGATTCTTCGATACCAACACCCAGCGCCTTAATAAGACTAACGATTTCGTTGTTAGCCAGCATTTTGTCGAGGCGGGCGCGTTCGACGTTTAAGACCTTACCGCGAAGCGGCAAAATGGCCTGTGTCTTACTGTCGCGGCCGGACTTGGCTGAACCGCCGGCTGAGTCGCCTTCCACCAGGTAGATTTCGGAGGTTTTAGGATCTTTTGAAGAACAATCTGCCAGCTTACCAGGCATGCTGGCACCGTCGAGGACACCCTTGCGCAAGATGTTATCGCGGGCAGCGCGAGCGGCCTTGCGGGCGCGGGCGGCGAGCAGCGCTTTGCCAACAATCTTGCGAGCCACGGCTGGATGCTCTTCGAGATAGTAATTAAAGTGCTCATTCATGATGGTCTCGACATAACCACGGACTTCCGGGTTGCCGAGCTTGTTCTTAGTCTGGCCTTCGAACTGAGGATCCGGCAGCTTAACCAAGATAATACAGGTCAAACCTTCGCGAGTATCCTCACCGCTGAGGTTCTCTTCTTTTTCTTTGAGCAGGCCGTTCTTGCGAGCGTAGTCATTAATAACGCGCGTTAACGCTGCCTTAAAGCCAGTCAGGTGCGTACCGCCCTCGGGGTTGAGGACGTTATTGGCAAAGGTCTTGATGGTTTCGTTATAGGCCTCGGTATACTGCAGCGAGACCTCAACCTGGACGTCTTTGACCATTTTATCGACGTAGAAAATGTCGTCATCAACCACATCTTTACCGATGTTGAGGTGCTTGACGTAGCTCTGGATACCACCTTCGAAGTAGAAGCCGTAGCGCTTGCCGGTCTTCTCGTCTTCCAGGGAGGTGTGAATGCCTTTTGTAAGGTAAGCGGCGTGGCGCAAGCGATCAAGAATTGTATCGTAGTTGAACTTTACGCTCTCTTTAAAGATGGTGTCGTCGGGATAAAAAGTGATCTCGGTGCCAGTCTTGTCGGTCTTACCGATAACTTTGAGGTCGGCCTGCGGAACACCGGCAGCATATTCTTGCTGGTGTGTTTTGCCTTCGCGGTGAATCGTCACAACTAACTTCTTAGATAGACCGTTCACAACGCTGGAACCAACACCGTGCAGACCGCCGGAGACTTTGTAGCCGCCATCGCCGAACTTACCGCCGGCGTGCAGGACGGTCAGGACGGTTTCTACCGTGCTCTTGCCTGTTTTAGGGTGGATATCGGTTGGAATACCGCGTCCATTATCGATAACCGTGATGCCGCCATCGGCCAGCATTTTGACTGATACGAACGTCGCGTGGCCCGCCAAGGCCTCATCGATGCCGTTATCGACAATCTCCCATACTAAGTGGTGCAGGCCTTCGAGACCCGTGCCACCAATATACATACCAGGTCGCTTGCGAACCGGTTCTAACCCCTCAAGTACCGTAATTTGATCCGACGAATAGCCGTTCTTTTTTGCTTTAGCCTCAGCCACGTTGTGTACACCTCTGTTTAGAATTATTTTAGGACTAGTCCCACTAACATCTATTATAGCTGATTTTAGCCACCCCGACAACAATCTGCAATTTGGCCTGCAAGGGTGCGTTACGCGCGGGTTCGCTCCGCCTGGGCAGGGTCGCTCAACCCGGCTGCACTATGCATGACCCCCTTGCATCCCAAACCCCAGATTGCCGTCAGCACGGCCCCTCAACTGGTCTGCGTAATGTTATCGCTCACAAGCACTCCCGTATTTGATACACTCCGTGTCCCTTTATGGCACACGGAGTGTATCAATTTAAAGAGTGGCTAGCCACGGAACAGGTGAAGTCGTGATATGGGGGTTTGTGTGGAAAATCACGCTTGTGCGAACGGTAGTAGTTATGGTTAAATACGCAGGAATAGTTCAAAAATAAAAAAACTAAAACAAAAAGTACAAAAATATGTTCGAAAAAATCTTGTCCGTATTACCGTATAACCCCGGCCTCGTTCATCAGCTGGCCTTCTATAGTCGTCGCATGCGCGAAGAAGCCGCCATCCGCCGGATTGGCGTGGTCTTTATATTGCTGGCCTTTAGCATCCAGTTCTTCGCCGTCATAAGTCCGCCGCAATCAACCTCTGCTGATTCGACGAACGACCTTATTATCGGTGGCGTCACCTCGGCCGCCAACGCAGCCGCACACTGTTACAACAAGACCCGCGGCTACCAAGCAATTATGAATCATTTCAATATTGATTGCAGCGACATCAGCAAAGCTACAACTGAAACCGTTGTAGTGGGCCAAAAGAATTACTATTCTGCCGGTCATCACCCCTACGGCGTAGCCGGGGAAACACCGGTTAATGCTGGCGGCGTGCAGATATATTTCCGCCCGCTCAAAAACGTGGCGCTGTCATCCAATTTCTCAGCCCTGAAATTAACCAATAACGCCGGTAAAGAGTTCTTCATATTGAAGGACTGCGGCAACCTCGTGTCAGTCGGGTTACCGGTGGCTTCAACAGTGAGTGGCGGCTTCTCGGGTAGTGCTGTTGGCGCGCCAATCCCAGCGCCGACACCGACACCTATTCCCAAGCCAACGCCAACTCCAACGCCAGCGCCGACCCCTACTCCGACTCCTACACCAACACCAACGCCAACGCCAACTCCGACACCCAAGTTTTGCGAGGTACCAGGTAAAACTACCTTACCGCTCGGCTCACCTGAGTGTTACGAAAATTGCCCGTACAACTCGTCAATTCCTAAAACAAGCCCCGAGTGTAAGCCATGCGACAAAGGTACGAGCAGCGAAGATTTGTTGGCCTGTGTCGTCGTCCACAAAACGGCCACTAACGTGACTGCCGGCCTGGCCGATGCCAACAATAGCACCGCCAGCGCCAGTGATGTCATCACCTACACGTTGTATGCCCAGAACAACGGCAAAAAGGCCATCGATACGTTCGTCTTCCAAGAAAACTTAGCTGATGTGCTCGACTACGCAGATACGACCGACCTTCATGGCGGCACGATCGATGCCAACAAGATTGTGACGTGGCCCGCTCAAAAGATCGAAGCCGGTGAAACTGTCACCCGCCAGATCACCGTCAAGGTAAAAGCTGTTATCCCAGCAACGCCGACCGGTACCAGCGATCCAAACCACTTTGATCTGATCATGACCAACGTCTACGGCAACGCCGTCACCATTAAGCTGCCTGGTACCCCGACCAAGGCCATCGAAACAACTGCTGCTTCCCTGCCAAACACCGGCCCGGGCACCACACTGCTCATCGCCGCTAGCGTCGTGATGATTGCCGGCTACTTCTTCGGCCGCGCCCGCCTCCTCGCCGAAGAATCTGACATCGCTATTAAAGAAACAGCAACTTTCTAAGGAGTTACTATGAGTGAACAAGCCCCTACCCTCGAAAAAGGCCCCGACTTTAGCAAACTAAAAAACGAGAAGTTGTTGCCAACAGCCGAACAAGCCGAAAAGCTGCGGCCCGGAGAAAAAGATCCAATGCAGGCGCTCGCCGAAGCCCGCGTAGACGTTGCTGAGACCGCCCAGGAGTCTGCGCCGGTCATCGAAGATCTCAAGGCTGCTTCCGAACAAGCCGCGCCAGCTGTCCAGCCCAAGCAGATCAACCGTGAGCTTAAAAATATAACGCTCAAGCGCGAGCTAAACCAGATTCAACGTAAGTTGCCGGCACCTAAGCGGGCCCTCAGCAAAATCGTGCATCAACCAGTTATTCGAGCCGTCAGTGAAACTGCCGGTAAAACCGTCAGCCGACCATCTGGTTTGCTTGGTGGCGGCCTGGTCGCATTCCTGGGCACCAGCGGCTATCTGTACTTAGCCAAGCACCTGGGCTTTGAGTACAACTCGTTTGTCTTTGTAGCATTATTCGCTGGCGGCTTCGTCGTCGGCCTAGTCCTGGAACTCCTGGTGCATCTGGCTACGGCCGGCCACCGCAAAAACGCTGACTAATACTGGATACGTACGCGGCGCTGTGCTGTGTGCGTTAATCTTTCTTGGGAGGCTCATTGAGGCTGAATGAACCGTCACGGTCGATGAAGATCGTGTCGTCATCACCCGCCTGCAAATCGACGCTATGCTCTTTCTTGCTGCCACCAAGTTTGACGGGCTTAGGCGCATCAAGCTGAGACTTAAGCTCAGCGGCGATCTTATCAACTTCGGTCTGTTCAATTTCGTTGCTGGAGATGTTTTTGGTGTCGCCACCGGTTTCTGGTGCCGGGGCGACTGGTGCTGGCTGGAACGGCTGCCGTTCAGTTGGTGCTGGCGGTGTGAAAGCATCGGGTTTTGGCCCTTCAGGATCCTCTGTGAGCATCGTTTTGGGCGTAACCGTAATTGTAGGGGTTTCGGCTGGCAAAGGCTGGCTGGCGGGCTGCTCAGCGGCCATAGGCGCCGCCGGTGCAGCAGGCATGACCGGAGCGGCTGGAGCCGTGGCGCCGCTGCGACGCTTATCAAGCCAATCGTCGAGAAATGATGAACCGCCAGCTGCAGGTTTAGGCGCCGCGGACGCTGGCGAGCCGCCTGGAGCGGCTGGAGCCGGTGAACCAAACGGCGACGCCGATGCTGGTGCTGGGGCGCCAAATGCCGGAGCAGCTGGCTTCACATCTTCCTTGGTAGCTAAGCGCGCATATAATTCTTTTTCGATGTCGGCCTTGGAGCGGCCATACTTAGCAGCCGCCAACTGCTTGAGGGCTTCGCCAAGCCGTGGATTGGCCGTACCGAGCGGCGGCAAGGTTGCCATACTAAACGGCTGCGTCGGCACACCGCCAACCAGCGTGCGCATAATCGTATTGTAGTTCGGAATACGCACCAGATCATCGCCATCAAAGATTGGCTGGAAGTAACGGCCCAGGCTCTCGACATCGTTCTGGCCAATGCGGAAGGACACGATAGTACCGATGTTACCAAACACAGCGTCGCGAATTTCTTCGGTTAACTGGGTCGTAAACTGGTTGGCCACGATCAGGTTTAGGTGGTATTTTCGGGCCTCGGACATGATGGTCGCGAAGCTATCAGTCGAGAAGTTCTGGAACTCATCAACGTACAAGCTAAAGTCAACACGGTCGTCTTCTGGAATATTGGAACGGCTCATGGCGGCCGCCTGGAACTTCATCACGAAGATCATGCCCAGCAGCTTACTATTGAGTTCGCCCGTGCGGCCCTTACTTAAGTTGACCAGCAGGATCTTTTTGTTGTCCATAATATCGCGCAAATCGAAGGCTGATTTGGTCTGCCCGATAATGTTGCGCATCATTTCGTTACTCAGGAAAGCACCAAACTTACTCACAAACCAGCTCGTGACCTCGCCGAAGTCATTGGAGCGTGAACTGGCCGGCATCTCCTTAAGCCAGAACTCACGGACGTTAAGGTCGGTGACGTGCTGTAATTTTTGCTGCACAAACTTCTGATCGCGGAATAATTTAGGAATATCGACGAATGTACCACCTTGAGGGTCAGCCATGATCGTCAAAGCGGCGTTGCGGAATAAGTGCTCGTAGCGCGGTCCCATGATGCCCTGGTGTTGCGGATCGTACAATTTGTAGAGCATATTCAGAGCTTCTTGGATCAAAAAGTCCTTCTGATCGGGGTGGTTAAATTCGAATAAATTGAGCCCCATTGGGTACTCCATGTCGGCCGGGCTGAAGTAAATCACGTCCTCGGTTCGTTCCTTTGGAACCATGGATAACAATTTTTCGGCTGTGTCGCCGTGCGGGTCAACAAAGGCGAAACCATTGCCGCTGAGCATGTCCTGCAGCGCCAGGTTTTCCAGGAAGGTCGACTTACCGGTACCAGTCTGCCCGACCACGTACATGTGCCGCTGGCGGTCATGCAGCGCTAGGCGAATTGGCTTCTTAGCTCCGCGGAACAGGTTGTAACCCAGCAACAGGCCTTCTTCGGGGATGTTACGCGGTCCATCGACCTGCTTAGAATCCTGACGGGCCAGTTGCGATGTTGGAATATTGCGCTGATCCGGGAAGTGGAACAGCGTCGCTAACTCCACTGAGTTTAGGATGTTCTTATTATGGTGCTGCGGGAAAAACCTCATAAGGTAGGCAGTGACTAGCCCATCAACATCTTTGGCCGGCGTGTACTTAAAGCCGTTCTTGCCTGGCGCGTCATACAGCTGGAAGCTGGCCACGATGTTCGCCAGCAGCGCCTGTGCCCGCTGCGTCACATTAGATGACGCCACCACGCGAATCACTACTTCGTAGCCCGGATGGCGGGTCTTCTCGTCGATGGCATCAAGCGTCGATTGCTCCATGCTAGACAGCTCCTTGGGCTTGGGCGCCTCGTCTTTGCCGCCCTCTGGCGGCTTGTTGAAGGCCTTGACCACGTCTTTCATGATGCCACTGGCGCTGACCCCGTTATCGTTACCCTTGCGCTTCTTGCTAGCTATGGCCGAGGCGTTTTTGCGCCAGCTTGGATCAGCCGGCCTTAATAAGATTTGGATACCAGCGCCATCTTCTTTACCGAGGGTCGATAACGCATTGAGCAACGATTGCATAGCATCGCGCTTCAAATCCTGGAAGGTGGCGATCGGATAGGCGTAGTGCTCCTTAAGTGATAATTCACCGCCCAAAGTACCGCTGGCCTTACCAACCGGACTAAATATATTGTGTTCAGCAACTTCTTCGAGCCGCGCGGCTGGGTAGGCGCTGACGATTGCTTGCTTCACAACCTCCAAAAGCGAGATCGGCACAGCAGCATAAAAGTACACAAAGCCTTGGCTGCCGACAATTTCGAATGCAAAATGCCGCTGTCCGTAAAAATTACTCTTGAAGCCTTTCTGCAACGTACTAGCAATAATGTTGTAGATAATCTCGGCTTTGCTAATCGTCTCGTCGGTTACATCACGGACGTCCCTGCCGCCTAAATCGGTATCATCACTTGGTGGCGGCAAGTGGATAAGCAGTGGCACAATCTTGAGCCCACGTTCATAGTTTTTTTGCTCACGAAAAACCTTGCGCGTTTGTAAAAAAACTATTGGCGCTGCTATCAAAGCCAAGGTAAAAAGTGTCCCAAAGATAACTAAGAGCGTTGTCATTATGTCTACTTACTCACTTTTATAGTCTTGTCGTAGCGCTTCTTCATATAATCGGCCTTGAACACTGTTAACTCTTCACTCTGCGTATACGGGTCGTCTCTGGTGCGCGCTACTATCGCTTTAGCTTTATTTACCCACTCTTTTTCAATAAGATCGCCGTCGTCAGGCAATGTTTGTACAACACCTTGTGTTGTAACGCTCACATCGTCCTGTTGGCCATTTGCGGGCATCGGGACGGGCATTGGAACATTTAATGGTGGTGCAACTTGAGCAGCAGTTGGTGCCCGCTCAGCTGCAATAGGCGCCTGTTCAACTTTTGGTACAGCCGCCTCGGGAGCGCCCGCTGAGGGCGGTGCCTGCTCCGGAATTGGTGGTGGCAAATTCAAACCGGTTTCATTAGAGGATGGATTCATAATTCACATTATACAGGTTGCGCTAGCCTGATGATAGATGCATCGTAAAGCGTTAGCATAGATGCATCATGTTTATGGTTCCGGCGAAGTTTGACTGTATGACGTATAGAGGTACGCCAAGATCGCAAACGGCAGTAATACTATAACGTCACGCGGACTCAACTGCCCAATTGACTGGAGCGCCACGACACTCCCGATAACCCCTGTCGCGACCGCTGCTACCCGGCGAGCGTGCGAACCAAAGGATACCCCATACCACCGAGCCAACCGTATAACCCCGCGGATCATACAGTATAAATTGGCGACGATCAGTCCAAAACCGATCATTAACATCGGGACAGCCACTGTTCGTGGCTCCGTTAAGCCAAAAAAAAGACCATCGAGCGTAAATAACGCGGCGTATGGCCATCTTTTGACGTGTTTGAGAAGCTGGTGTTTTTGTAATTGCATAGGTCGTGAGGCCCTATTTAGTTTAAAAATGGTGCCGGGGCAACAAATCCGCTTATATAAATTAGACTATTGAAGCGCTTGTTGCCCACAGCTGACTGACCGCTCTACTGACTTTGAGGGTCAAATAGAGCGTTGGCACGGATCCCTCCGCGAGTGGCGCCTATATCGCGCCTTTTGTAAGTAAGTCCGCTTCCCGCAAGAAGCATCGTTGTTTTAGTTGTATTGAACGTTTTTGTTTTTGTGACTTACAGGTTCTAGACTAGCACGCAGACCCGTTTTTGTCAATCCTCTTATGCTTTGGTTTGTGCATTGGCAGCTACCAGCCAAAAAGTTATGCACAGCTTTATTGAACAATAAGCATAATTGTTATTGACGCCGCTGAACCTATTCT
The DNA here is from genome assembly GCA_028286385.1 of Candidatus Saccharimonadota bacterium. Classification (GTDB taxonomy): domain Bacteria; phylum Patescibacteriota; class Saccharimonadia; order Saccharimonadales; family UBA4665; genus RYN-405. The sequence continues at coordinate 24,875 of JAQBRQ010000029.1, read as the reverse complement.
ATAAGATACGTAATAGCACTGAACAAATTAAGTGCTCAAAAATAAAAACGACCAAATAGGGATGACAATTTCTCGCAGATTGTCATCCCACTAGATAAAACTCCAAAAGCAAAACCAAAATCTTAAATAATTCTTAAAACACCTTGTCCTTAACCGGACGAGGTGTTTTACTTTTGGCATCATGAGTGTACAGGTGCAAAGTATTACGTCTACTGGGGCAAGCGGCATTATTGTCGATATTGAGTGCCATTTATCAAATAACCTGCCGAATATCATTATTGTGGGCTTCGCCAACAAAGCAGTCAATGAAGCTCGCGAGCGTATCAGGGGTGCATTCGCGACTAGCCGGATAATGCTACCGCGCAAAAGAGTCATCATAAACTTGGCTCCGGCCGATGTTCCAAAGGCCGACAGCGGCTTCGACCTGGCAATCGCCGTGGCTATCCTAGTAGCCAGCGATCAGGTACGCGTCGAGGTTCCGGCTTCGGCAGCTTTTATCGGTGAACTAGGCCTCGACGGTAACACCCGGGCCGTGCGCGGCATCATTGGCAAAATACTGGTTGGCCGGGCCCGCGGCATCAATACGTTCTATGTACCGGCCGCCAACCTCAAACAGGCTCAACTGGTGCCAGACGTGGTCTTGGTGCCAATACAGGACCTGGCTGAACTGTTCTGCCACCTTAATGCGACCATACCCGTACAAACCGTACATACCCGGGATGGCAAGTACACTCCAGCCGCAGACCCCGTTTTGGCCGGCGAACACGGCAGCAGCAAAGCCGAAGGTGTCCAGCTGGGCGACATTGTTGGCCAGCTGCTTGCTAAGCGAGCGCTGGAAATCGCCGCTGCCGGTGGCCACAATATCTTATTGAGCGGGCCGCCGGGTACCGGCAAAAGCATGCTGGCCAAGGCAATGCCAAGCATTCTACCGCCTTTAAACCGTGAAGAAGTCCTCGAGGTCACACACCTCCACAGCCTAGCTAGCCATGACTACGAACAAATTATTAGCCAGCGCCCCTTTCGAGCGCCGCATCACGGCGCTAGCACGGTTGCAGTTACCGGTGGTGGCAGCAACGTGCGCCCCGGTGAACTCAGCCTGGCGCATCGTGGCATCCTGTTCTTCGACGAGTTCCCCGAATTTAGCCGAACAACCCTAGAATCATTACGCCAACCCCTAGAAGACCGCATCATCAGCGTCTCCCGGGCCACCGGCAGCGTTGAATTTCCTGCTAACTTTATCTTGGTAGCCACCGCTAACCCCTGCCCCTGCGGCTACTACGGCACGCCAAGCGGCTGCCACTGTGCAGCGGCCCAAAAATTCAACTACCAAAATCGTTTTTCCGGTCCCATAATGGACCGCATCGACCTCTCGTGCGATGTCCACGAAATTGACCATACCCTGCTTTTGGCCCAGCCTGTATCCCGCAGCTCCCCTGGCGATACAGATAGTCAGGCCGCCCGCAAACGCATCATACAGGCCCGAAAATTACAATCCGATCGACTTGGCCCCAGTCGGCTCAATACCGATATGAGCAACCTGGAGATCAAACAACTTGCCCGCCTGGAACCAGACGCCATTGAGTCTCTAAACAACGCGGCACGCACATACGCGCTGTCGGCTCGTGCTTACATGCGAACCATTAAAGTTGCCCGCACCATCGCCGACCTTGAAGCCTCTCCCACCATCTACAAAACTCATATGAGCGAGGCTCTGGCCCTCCGCCCTAAAAGCCGTCAGGAAAAACATGCTTAGCGTCGGGATAGTCGGTCGCCCAAAAACCAGGGCACGTGGTAACAACATGGAAACAATGGCGGAACCACGTGCCCTATAAAAACATCACACTAACTCTGCCGGCCGAGTTGCTGCCAATAATCAACGAGGCGGCTAAGGCCAACTATTGCACGCGTAGCGATTACATTCGGGAGGCTGTCATGCTGCGGCTCAGAGACCAACGGGTAGTTAAGCGGGCAGAAGAGCCAAACGCTACCGAAGAAAAGCAAAATGGGTTTGACCTCTGGAGCCCAATCTGTTAAACTACTCATACGTTAAAATCAACAACTAAGGAGATGAACTTATCGCCAAATACACCCGCCTGAATGATCAGATTCGGGCACAAAGCCTGCGAGTCGTCGATGAAGATGGCAAACAGCTCGGCATTCTAACTAAGCAGGAGGCTCTTGCCATCGCGCAAGAACGCGACCTCGACCTGGTAGAGATCTCACCAGATGCAGATCCGCCGGTATGTAAGATTGTTGACTGGGGTAAGTTCAATTACCAGCGCACGAAGCAGCTGCAAAAAAATCGCAAAACTGCCAAGTCGCTCGATATGAAGCAAATGCGCTTCGGGCTCAAAATCGGTGAACATGATCTGGACATCAAAATGGGCAAAGTCGTCAAATTCCTTGAGGCTGGGCACAAAGTTAAGATCACTCTGTTTTACCGAGGACGAGAACAGGCACACCGCGAAATCGGTTTTAACATTGCTAAAAGGGTCATTGAGGATTTCGGTGATACAATAGTAGTCGACCAACAGCCGCAATTAGCTGGAAAACAATTAAACTTCGTAATTAGAGCAAGTGGAAAGAAAACCGTTGCCTACAAAGCGACGCAAGAAGGAGAATCAGATGCCAAAACTAAAGACGCATAGCGGCACCAAAGACCGCGTAAAGATCAGTAAGAACGGTAAAGTCCGTGTCGGCCACAGTAACAAGAACCACTTTTTGAGCAAAAAGAACGGCAGCCGCAAACGCTCACTGGCTGGACTTACAACCCGAACCGGCAAAATGGCCAGCAACATTAAGAAGAATCTCGGCGTTTAAGCCAAATTTTAAGGAGTTATCATGAGAGTAAAACGAGGTGTCCCAGGACACGCAAAGCACGTAAAAATCCGCAAAGCCACTAAGGGCTTTAGCCATCCTAACCGCGTCAGTATCAAGCGTGGTCGCCAAGCGGTCACCAAGAGCCTGCAGTTCGCTACTCGCGACCGCAAAAACCGCAAGCGAACATTCCGCCAGCTGTGGAACACCCGCATCAACGCCGGTGCCCGCCTCAACGGCACTACCTACAGCAAGCTGATCGCCGGCCTCAAGACCGCTAACATCTCCCTGGACCGCAAAGTCCTGGCTGAACTAGCCGTCAACGAGCCTGCAGCCTTCACCGCTGTCGTCAAAGCCGCCACTAAGTAAGCTACACTTGCTGTTGCTCAAAATCCCAGATACTGGAATACGTTCCAGACTGGGATTTTCAATATCGGGCGTAAAATAACAGGCATAGCCCGCTGCTAACGTGCCAGCAATTACGCTTCTCTGCGCAGCATAGACATTACGGGCATCCATTTCGGCTTTTGTTCGGTACTCACGATAGACTATCTCTATATAGGATTTGATGGGAGACACATGTTGCCGTATCAGCTCATCTCGCTCAAAGTAGTCCAAACTACTAAGGGGGCTGTTCCGTTTTACACCATACTGGTCATTACTGATTGCCAAGAAATGACCGCCTTCAGAAGAAACCATATGGCCAATAGAAGACATTTGGTTAGCAAGCATGTTCCTAATATCAGGAGTACTCGGGAGCATAAAGACCGCGCGCCTCAGCTGTAATTCCCTGGCCGTGTAAATAGCTAATTCTGTATCATTTCGTGCACCATGCCAGTTTGCATATGCCACGCTATCCAGCACATGATTTTCGTTGATGCTTGGGTGGGTATGCATTGTAAGCACTGGGCTAGTGACCGAAGCGATTATGGCATGGGCTCTGTTTGTCCGGGCACCCGTTGGACTTGCAGGCTTGCCTCGCAGTGCGAGGCCACCGCTCCACCGATCTCTGCGGTGAGCAAAATGTATGCTTCGTTCGCGTGAATCATGCACGGTACCTTTGACAGCCTTCATTGCACGCTCATGCACGTAGGTTGGTAATGTAACGGTGTCCGAAAGCGATCCGCCGACAAGCGCCTCGTGGGCTCTTGCCCTGTTATTGCGACTACTCATTTTATCAGCTTAACATATACAGCACGGCTAGCCGTTTCGTCGGCCGGTTTTGGCGTACCGGTTAGCAACGTTACGGATTCAAATTTTTTGCGCAAAGCTGTTTCGATCTGCGAGATCGCAAAGCCAGCTTCGGTAACATACACCTGTGTCTGTCCGCCTTGCTCGTCAATCATGGCGATCGACCACTCGTAGATATTGTCGCCTTCGTGCGCCATCGCGGCGAAGTCGTTGTAGTTATCGGAGTTCATATCATGATAAGTGGTCAGATTATCTGTAAGCCGGGTTTTGTCGAGACTAATCATCTATCTAGGCTCACCGTTGCCAATGAGCTCAAGCGGATCTTATGATGAATTCTCAGCGGGACGCTTTGAGCTTTAGGCTCAAAAAATCCATCTCCTTGCAGCAGACAGGGTTTACCGTTTCTCCGCGTCACCGCGGACAAATGTGGGCTCTTACCCCGCTCTTTTCACCCTTACCTTGCAGCAGCCGAAACGTTTGCAAAGGCGGTATTGTTTCTGTGGCACTTTCCCTAGGGTTGCCCCCGGTCGCCGTTAGCGACTGTCCTTCCCTTTGCTGCCCGGACTTTCCTCCCGCCGAAGCGGGCGATTAGTCAATAATCTGACCAAGTACTATTATATCACCCCTGTTGCTCGGTATCAACGCTGGCGTCGTTGTGACCGTCAGTCTGGCCGTTGGCGTGATCGTCCAGCGCTCGGTTTACGGCAGCATCAGCCAGCTTATTAAACTCACGCGGCACATGTTTAAACGATACGTGGTCAAACTGCTTAACAAGGCCCACGGCGGCGTCGTGCAGCGGCCATAATTCACGGTTTTTAACCTTAAAAATGCCCTTCATTTGGTTCACGACCAGCAGGCTATCCATGTAAGAATGCACTTCCTTGATGCCCATCTTGGCGCACTCTTCGAGGGCCAATTTGAGCCCAGTATACTCGGCGACATTATTGGTCGTTACACCGAGGTAGACGCCTTTGTCTACCAGCACGTTGTCTTCCATGTCGAGCACCACGAAGCCACTGGCTGATGGGCCCGGATTGCCCCGTGAGCCGCCATCACTGAAGATTTTGACCATGTCCGGGTGCACCGATGGATCGGCCGTCTGCTCGCCCTGACGCGGGTGAGCAGCATACGCGGAGTCAATCGCTTCAGCCATCTGCCTATCTTTGTCGGTGACGCGCTGCGGCCCCTCATGCGTGATCAACCAGATCTGCACCACGCTCCATTCGTTTTCCCACCTTGGATGGTGCTGAAACTCCTCAGCCAGCTCGGCCACCCGCTCCATAAAGGCCCAGGCGTGCTTAAAATCTTCAAAATTGAACTGTTTGTAGAGTCCGTGCTTGGTTTCTTGCCACATGCACTTATCTTAACATAAGGGGTGGTTAGCTGAGGGCTTTTTCGGCCTCTTGGCGAACGCCCTCTATGCAGTCATAGTTACCGAGGTTTTCTTTACTTACCCATGCAAAATCAGAGAAAGCTCCATCTTCGAGAACAACGGAGCCGCCAGCATATTCAGCTGTAAGTGTTGCCATAAAGACTGGCACACCATCTGGTCGCACGAATACTTTGTTCTTGATAACGGTGTTATTTTCGCCATTAACCGTCAGCCCACATTCTTCCTGCGCTTCTCGCACAGCGAGCTTACCGAGTATGTCATCAATGCCGTCAATTGGCTGATTACCGGTTTCGGCAAGCAAGCTCGCCACGTCGCTATGCTCAAGCTTACCGCCCGGAAATGCCCACTTGCCACCTAAAACTTTCTCGGTTTCGCTGCGCTTGAGTAGCAGACAGGTTTGGTCCACCGAGTTAACGATTATTATGTTGGCTACGACGTAGAAAAGTTTGTCTTGCTTTGCTTCAGTGCTAGAAATTTCTAAATTGCTCATGCGCACATCATATCATAACGAATCTGGTTGAACAGATGTTAATCTTCTCGGACATCAGTTGACTTGTCTTTAATAAATGCTCCCATAAGTGGGTTATCTTTTCCTGTCCGGTCACCATTTCGAAAGTACTGGTGTGCGGAAAAGAGAGTCCCGCCTACTGCCACACTATTAAAATATACCCCCATCTCTGCATATATGGGGTCTTTGGTCGCGATAGAAGCCACAACTGCAGGAACTTCTACTCCGGCACAAAAAGTTGCCAAGCGTCCAAGACGTAGCTTATTGAGCAGGCCGGGAGTTTTCTCAATAGGAACTTGCACTTCTGGGACTGGTGCTTGTGCTTCTGGGAGTGGCTGTGGAACGGGGTTTTCTTGTGATTCAGGCATACATAAATACTACCACAAAGACTTAGTTTTGTCAATTAATTTACCCTCGTTTTCAACGTAAGTGTGGTGGCTTAAGCCCTAGAGGGCGGTTCAGTCAGGCGATCCTGCTGGTCACAAAGTAGGCACTAAATTAGAGCCTAAGAAAGTTGTGCATAATCTAGTGTTTTAAGACTAGCTATCACAGTCTTCTGAGAAGAAGCCCGCAACTGCTCCACAAGCAGCGCCTACCGCTACCGCACCTGCTACTCTCAAAGTATTAGTAGAAACAGCGTCCCAACCTGCAATAGATTCAACATTAGCTATAAAAGCCAGACCTGCACTCATACCACTCATCATTTTAGCGGTAATATAAACGTCAGCTCTTGACACGTCTTCGTTAGAGGGTTCGGGTGTTTCGCCTTCGGGCATATCACCGCCTCTTTGTTCCATATCACTCATAATACAGAATTATACTAGTTTATATTATATATGTCAAATCTAAAGAATGGCCTAAAGGAACTTCGGGCAATCCATTTGGTCGGGATGACAGGGCTCGAACCTGCGACCTCACGGCCCCCAGCCGTACGCGCTACCAACTGCGCTACACCCCGTTATATAAAAAGTGTCGGGTACCGGGCGTGATCACCTGAGCGAACTCGAGGTGGGTGCTCGCACGCCTTGACCACGGTCGCAGCAAATGTTGAGCTCCCTAATGATTAGTATTCAGATAATCATTATGCCCGGGAATGAGCCTGTTACAGCCCTACCCGACTCTCTAATTATACAGGATTAGAGCAGCAAGAAAGTAAGGATTGCGTTCTGAATATTGACGATCGGGCCGGAGATAAACTGGAAGACGATAAAGAAGAAAAAGATGATGGCCATAAAGCCGTAACTTTCAATCTGGCGCATGAATGCCTGCACTGGCTCAGGAGCAAAAGCGTACAATAAGCGGGAGCCGTCGAGTGGCGGAAATGGAATCATATTGAAGATAAAGAAGCCAATATTAACAGATGTGAATATGACGATAGCGTTGTTAACTCCACTACTTAAATCAGCCCCAAAAAGTCGGAAAATAATCGCCGCTAAGCCGGCTAAAGCCAGGTTCGTGAGCGGTCCGGCAACGCCAATTAAAGCCGCGCCAAACTCATCCCATTTTACGCGGTCCGGGTTAAATGGTACGGGCTTAGCCGCCAGGATTGGCGGCAAGTGGGCCAGTATGAGCACCATCGGCAAGAGTACGGTAGTGAGTACATCGATGTGCGCCAGCGGATTCAGCGTTAGGCGACCTTCGCGGTGCGCCGTGTCATCACCTAGCCAATGAGCCGTAAAGGCGTGCATCGCTTCGTGGATCGTCAACGAAACAATAATCGACACCAGGACAACAACGAGGTCAATACCGGAAAGATTGGATAACATTCCTATTAGTATACCAGCAGCATGCGACGATTACGGCTGCCGTTGACTTTGAGGCAGTGTTACGCTACAATAACACCTTGAATCTATAGTAAATGTTAAGGACAAGTTATGCAGAAATGTGATCTCACCGGCAAAGGTAAGCAGTACGGCAGCAATGTCAGCTTTTCTCAGCGCCACACCAAGAAAGTCTGGAAGCCAAATCTTCAGAAGAAGACCCTTATGGTCGACGGTAAAAAAGTTACCATGAAGCTTAGCACCCAGGCTATTCGCACCCTCAAGAAAAAGGGTCTTTTGACCCCTGTTACTTCAACCAAGTAATTAAAAATTCTTTTAAAAAGCCTCGTGTTTAAACGAGGCTTTTTAATTATCCTACGTTGCGGCTAGGACTTTTCGAGGACGACAAGCTGTGTGACGTCGGAGAGTTCATTTGGCTTCAAGCGAAGCTTAGCGACGGCTTCTTTTGGCTCCATCGACATCTCTTTGAGAGCGTTGGAAAGGTCTTGTTGCGGCACCGTGTAGTTGAGCGCTTTGTCGGCGTAGTGTGTTGGCACAATAATCTTTGGTTCGATAGCTTTGATGAGCTTAAGGGCCCCGACCGGGTCAACGGTGTAGCCATTGCCGCCAACAGGTACAACCAGCACATCAACAATGCCGATAGCTTCGAGCTGGGCTTCGCTGAGCTCTGGGTAGATGTGCCCAGTGACAAGAACAGTTATGTCGCCGTGGACAAACTTAAACATCGTGGCGTTGGTGGTACCAGGCCCATCGATGTGAGCGCGAGCGGCGATACCAATAATTGAAACGTCGGCTACTTCGTACTCGCCAGGGCTGGCAAATGTCAGGCGAGCAGCGTCAGCACCGCCATGAGGGCCGGTAAACAGCGCTACATCACCGGCTTTAACGATGCTTTTAGCGCCGAGCTCGGACAAATCGTCATCAATCACCGTGCGCGCACCCTTATAGGTTAAAGTCACACAGTTAGCACCGTAAAATTGCAGATCCATTGTTTATTTCTCCTTTGATTCTTGTTCAATTTCACTGAGCAGATTATGTAAATCTACCAGCACTTGCTTTTTGGACTGGGCAATTGATACCGCGAAACGGTCGCGGATTTGCTGGCGATATTTAAAATCGGCCAAGCTCATAGAGGTGTAACGAAGCGCTTTGTTCTCTTTGGCTTCAAGTTCGTCGACATACTTCTGCAAGGCGTTAGAGTTAACTTCACCAACAATTAATAGGTCGATGCCGGCTGTTTCGTCTCGGGTAAACTGCCCGGTATACACGGCGAGATCGATATGGCCAACAGCCCGGAGGTCTGCCTCGGCGGCGTTATCTTCGTTAGTAACGGTTGTACCGGCTTTTTTAGCAGTCTTTTTAACGCCACCGCCAAAGATTTGCTGCAGCGGATCGTAGTACTCGAACTTTTGGTTGACCTCGTAGTACAGTTTATTGTTGGTATTATCGGACGTAATAATGCCGATGCTTAATAAGTTGCTGAGTTCGCGGCGCACCGAATTAATTTGTTCATCGATCTTGCGAGTAATCTCGCGAACATAAAAAGGTCGGTTCGGATTGCTGTAGAACAACTGTAATAATTTAACGCGTGTTTTTGACCCAAAGAGTTGCTCAATCATGCTGCTATTGTAGCAACAAATAGTTCAACTACCAAGATTAGTCTTCTAAAAGTGTTGTGATTGAGTCTACGAAATCAGCCTGATTAACAGGGGTTGTTAGCCATTGAATACTTTTGTTACGCTTGAACCAAGTGCGTTGCCGTTTGGCGAGATCCTTGGTTGCTTTGATAATCAGCTGGCGGGTTTCGGCTAGTGATTGCTCACCCAAAAAGTAGTCTTTCCACTGGCTGTAGCCCACGGCTTTGAGGGCTTCGCAGTCCCAGCCATAGGTCTTTGCCAGGCCATCGACTTCCTTTTCCAGACCTTGTTCAAGCATTGCATCCACCCTTTGGGTAATGCGCTGCAGTAGCACAGCTTTGTCGGTCTTGAGCCCGAGCACCAGCGTATTGGCTCGCAGCTCCTGCTTCGTTGGTTGAGCGCCACCGGTCTCGACAAAGCGAATCAGCCGCCTATTATTCTGGGTGTCGATGCCATTGGGGCTGAGGCCCAAGTCTGCAATCCTCTGGAGCAGTTCGCTGTTAGACATCTGGTTGAGCTCTTGCCTGTCGCTACCGCTCACCGGCGGCAAAAATCCGTAGTCATATATAACGCCATTTATATACAGCCCAGTCCCGCCAACCATGATTGGCAACTTACCGCGAGACGCGATATCGGCAATCGCTTTGTTCGCTTGTTCTTTAAACATGGCCGCCGAGAATTCCTCGTCCGGACCGGTGATGTCGAGCAGATGGTGCGGCACCATCTGCTGCTCTTCTGGCGTTGGTTTAGCCGTACCAATGTTGGCTTCACGGCGCACCGTAGAGCTGTCGGCACATATAATTTCGCCATTATATTGTTGTGCCAGTTGCAACGCTAGCGACGATTTACCAGAGGCGGTCTCGCCTACAACCACAATTAACGGCGGCGAAATTTTGCTTTGCTGAGGGTTTGGCTGCTCATCTGGCTGATGGCCTTCTGGCCACCAAATCAGTTTCTGGACATCAATTGTGTATTCATCTGAAACCTCAAAACCTTCTTGCTCCAACACCTGTTTGTGGCCTGAACGCCCGCCCGGATAGCCACTAGCTAGGCCGCCCTGCTTGTTAACCACGCGTTGCCACGGCAAGTCTGGATCGCCAAAATGAGCAATACCGCCGACAATCCGCGCCGCCCGGGCATTGCCGCAGAGCGCTGCCAACTGGCCGTAGGTCATCACCCTGCCCTTTGGGATCTGGCGCACTAGCGCTTCAACCCTGGCGCGAAAATTCGGCTCAACCTCTTCCATCAAAGTACTCCTATAACGACGTCTTTAGCACGCGGGCTTTAGCTTCGTTAGCGACAGTGCCGAGGAACTGCTCAAGCCCCACTGTTAGCTGTACGTCCATAACGGCCATATCTTTGCGAATGCGGGGGACCACTTCCCTGCTGGCGATCTCTTTTTCGCCGACTACGATGGTGTAGGGGACCTTAGCTAACTCCGCTGAGCGGATCTTTTTGCCAACCGACTCGTTGGAGTTATCGACGACAATGCGCAGGCCCAGCTCACTCGCTCGGGTCTGGACCTGAGTGGCAAACTCTAAAGTTGCAGGCTCTTGGTTAACTGATATGACGCGGACCTGCTCCGGCGCTAACCAGACTGGGAATTTGCCAGCGGTGTGCTCAATGTAGACGCTCAGGAAGCGCTCAACAGATCCCATTATTGCGCAGTGGATCATCACCGGTTGTTTCTTGGTACCATCATCACTAACGTATTCCAGCTCAAAGCGCTCAGGCATCACAAAGTCGAGCTGCACAGTCGCAACCTGGTGCTCGCGGCCAATGGCATCAGTTGCCATAAAGTCGATCTTTGGTCCATAAAATGCCGCTTCGCCTTCTTGTTCAAAGTAGCTCAGGCCATTGGAAACAACTGCTTTCTTGAGCTGTTCTTGAGCTGAGGCCCAGAGTTCTGGTGCGCCTAGGTAGGCATCGGACTCGTCGCGGTAACTCAGGCGCACTCGTAGATCCATCCCAATAGTTGCATAAAACTCGTGAGCTGCTGCTAACAGATTATCGATTTCTTGCTCAATCTGATCCTGGCGGCAGAAAGCATGACTGTCATCCTGAGTAATTGAGCGCACTCGGCTTAAACCTCCCAGTTCACCCGTCTTTTCATCGCGGTAGACCGTAGTTGTCTCCAGATAACGGATTGGCAGATCTCGATAGCTACGCGGCTGTGAGGCGTAAATTCGGGTGTGGTGTGGGCAGTTCATTGGCTTCATGACTAACTCATCGCTCGTTTCCTGACTCTTTACCAGGAACAGTTCATCGCCGAACTTCGCCCAGTGGCCAGAAGCTTCGTACAGGTCCTTTTTGGTGATGTGCGGAATCCAAACCTTTTCGAAGCCATAGTTTTGGCGTAATTGATTAGAAAAATTAACCAGCTCCTCGCGCAATACCGTGCCTCGCGGTGTAAACAGTGGCAAACCGGAGCCAACCATATCTGAGAACACGAATAGGTCGAGTTCCTGGCCAAGCTTGCGGTGATCGCGCTTTTTGGCCTCGACCAACATATCGAGATGCACGCGCAGTTCTTTGGCAGTAGCGAAGGCTACACCGTACAGGCGCTGCATCTGCGGGTTCTTTTCGTTGCCACGCCAGTAGGCGCCGGCGACGCGCATTAGCTTGAAGGCACCGACCTTGCCGGTCGACTCCACGTGCGGGCCACGACAGAGGTCAGTGAAGTCACCATCCTTGTAGAAGGACACGTTCTCTATCTGAGCATCACCCTCGGCAATCGTGCCCAGTTCGTCGGCGTTTAGATCTTTAGCGATGGTAGTACCAGCGCGCTTTAGGTCGTTGAGCAACTCTTCTTTATATGGTTGCCCGGCAGCCTGCGCCCAAGCGATAGCCTGGTCGATCGGCAATTCGGAGCGTTCAAATGGCAGGTTGCTCTTAATAATAGCCTGCATTTCAGCCTCAATCTTCGGAAAGTCCTCTTCGGAAATTTTGGTTTCTCCAAGATCAATATCGTAATAAAAGCCATTCTCGACCACTGGGCCAACGCCAAACTTAGCCTCTGGCCAGAGGTGCTGCACGGCAGTAGCCATGATGTGCGCCAGTGAGTGCCTCATTGCGTGTAATTGATCTGCTTGGACGGGTTGCTCGGCCATCGTGTTATTCCTTTACGATTAGTTACCAATAAAAAAGACGCATGGTAGTTAAACAATCTCGCAATTTATTTAACCATTCACGCGTCTCGGTCCTGTGCTTTTGCAGCCTACAGGAGGTTCCACCTCGACATTTACTCTTGCGACTACTGTTTACGTACGTCGTCGCCACCTCTACGGAGCTCCCCGGTTGGTGAGGCCAAGTCTCTGCTCTCTAACAGTATAACACCTGTTTAACGGCAAATAAAAAACGGTTGATGGAACTCGCATTGCCATCAACCGCATCTATACTGTTCGCCCGCTTCCCGGCGGGGGTAAAACAATCTCGTCAAAACTGCGCCTCATGAACTAATATAGCAGGGTTAGTATTATAAGGCTAGCCGTTTTATGCTGTATTTCCGACAATTCCCCATGGGGATAACCTTTTCATACTAACGTCATACGTGGTGTTATGTTCGCAGATCTTGCGAAAACAGCCGCAATCCTGTAATCTATAATCTGTTACACGGGGGCGATTAGCTCATTTGGCTAGAGCGCCACATTGACGTTGTGGAGGTGATAGGTTCGAATCCTATATCGCCCACCAATTAAAGAGTCCTGCATCGCAGGGCTTTTTAATTGGTGAACTGGCGAAGAGTCGCAGGTTACGGACTAAATTATTCGGTCGTATATCTCAATAATATCGCTATGAATCCCTTGAATCTCACTCTCAACAGCACCGAGCCGCTCATTAGTCTTTAGCTGCTCAACTTTGACTTCTGCCAGTCCAAACTTGAGACTAGATACGCCCTGCTTTAACCCGGATACGTCTTGCTTCAACTCAGACACATCCTCTTTGAGACCGGATACGTCTTGTTTTAGTCCCGACACGTCCTCTTTGAGACCAGAAACGTCCTGCTTGAGACCGGATACGTCTTGTTTTAGATGAGTAATATCACTACCCATGCTGACAAGCTGGTCATTTACTATGACGAACTCGTCGCTAATCATATTCCCCATATCGGAGATAGCTTCGGCCAGGTCATCAATTGTGGTGCTGCTTGCTGTCATATAGCCTCATTCTAGCACCGCGCATCGAGCCGTTCAACAAAGTTAAGAATTATTTAATATTTCGGAGACGACCCCTGTTATAAGCATTAGCGTAAACCCTCTAAGTATTGACTAGTATGTTTTTGCCTGCTATATTAGATCGGTTAAACAAGGACGTTTTGGTATTAGTAACTCCAGCGCTTTAGACGCATTTCAGATGTTTTACGAAGAATTAATTTCTTCGAAACCAAGCAATAACCGCATACGACGACTTCGAACCCCAGCAACAGCTAGCAAATAGCACACTGCTGATTCGAGCTTTATCCCCGAGAGCCTCAGGTTTCTCGGGGTTTTTGTTTGGCCAAGGCATACCTCGACCTGGCTTATCCACGTTTCCGCGCAGGTTATCCACTGGCATTTTTAATAGCGATATGACAATATGTAGTCATGGTTTGCATACATTGTGGCTCAGAAACAAGCGTTATCAACTCCCGTCCCCAGAAGCGGCTTAATCAAATTTGGCGCCGGCGGCGCTGCAACGCCTGTGGCGCCGTCTTTACTACCGAAGAGACCGCTCAGTACTCCGCAGCCTGGATAGTTCGTGGACGCCCTGGCTCGCTACAGCCGTTTTCACGCGATAAATTGTTCATAAGCATCCATAAGAGCATTCAGCACCGACCAAGCGCCCTAGACGATGCAGGCGCCCTAACCGAGACCGTTATAAAGAAGCTCCGGGTGCAAGCCCGTGAAGGCACCGTACAAGCCACAACTATCACTCAAATCGTCCAAGTAGCCCTCAATCGCTTCGATAAAGCTGCGAGCAGCCATTATGAGGTGTATCATAGGTAGCATGAGTATTGATCAGCAGTATATTGAAAACTTTTTGGACGATTTCCAAAAGAAGCACGCCGGCGAGCCAGAATTTGTGCAGGCCGTCGAGGAATTAGTCAGTTCGCTTGGCGATGTGCTTGAAGAGCGTCCGGATCTACGCGATGCCCGCATCCTGGAACGCATCACCGAACCTGAACGTATTATTCAGTTTAAGGTGACCTGGGTAGATGACAACGGCGTGCCGCAGGTTAATCGCGGTTACCGCGTGCAGTTCTCCAGTGTTTTAGGGCCTTACAAGGGTGGCCTGCGGTTTCACCCAACAGTCAACCTCAGTGTGCTGCAGTTTTTGGGCTTTGAGCAAATTTTTAAGAACAGCCTAACCGGCTTGATGCTCGGTGGCGCAAAAGGTGGTGCGGACTTTGACCCAAAGAACAAAAGTGATGGTGAGGTCATGCGCTTCTGCCAGGCATTTATGATTGAACTGTCTAATCATATTGGTCCGGATACCGATATCCCGGCTGGCGACATTGGCGTCGGTGCCCGCGAGATTGGCTACATGTTTGGGATGTATAAAAAATTAGTTAATGAGTTCCATGGATCGCTAACCGGCAAGGGTCTCGACTGGGGTGGCAGCAACCTACGACCAGAAGCAACCGGCTACGGCCTGCTCTACTTTGTAGAGGCCATGTTGGAGCACGCCGGCCAAGACATCAAGGGGAAAACGGTGGTTATTTCCGGGTCCGGCAACGTGGCGCAGTACGCGGCCATCAAAGCGACCGAAATGGGCGCCAAAGTCCTTACATTAAGTGAC
The DNA here is from genome assembly GCA_028286385.1 of Candidatus Saccharimonadota bacterium. GTDB lineage: Bacteria > Patescibacteriota > Saccharimonadia > Saccharimonadales > UBA4665 > RYN-405. The sequence goes on along the minus strand of JAQBRQ010000029.1, from coordinate 9,770 downwards.
TCAGCTGGCTACATCTACGACGCCGATGGGTTCAGTCTTGAAGAACTCAAGTACGTGCAAGAAATCAAAAATGTTCGCCGCGGTCGCATCAAAGAATATTTGCAGAAAGACCCCGACGCCGAGTACTACGAAGGCCAAAAACCGTGGTCCGTCAAAGCCGACATTTATTTGCCTTGTGCCACGCAAAACGAGATCGACAAAGCCGACGCCGAAACTATTGCGGCTAATCACCCGCTCGTCGTGGCCGAAGGCGCCAACATGCCAACCACCCCTGAGGGATTAGAGGTATTCAAGCAAGCCGAGGTGCTATTCGCGCCTGCTAAAGCCAGTAACGCCGGTGGCGTAGCAGTTTCGGGCCTGGAAATGGCCCAAAATAGCATGCGCACCTCATGGAGCCTCGAAGAAGTTGATGAACGCCTCAAAAGCATCATGCGCGACATTCATGCCCAGTGCGTTAAAGCCGGCAAAACCGACGACACCGTTGATTACATGAAGGGCGCCAACACCGCCGGCTTCCTCAAAGTCGCCGAAGCCATGCTCAGCCAAGGCGTCATCTAGTTACATGCTTCCACCGGCAATGGCGCCCAGTGTTCGCGCCAGGAGCGACACATCGCAAGCCAAGGAACCGTCAATCACGTCTTTAATGTCACACTCCAACTTATACTCAGCTCTATCGATCATAAATTCTGGTTCTCGATGATTTAGAAGTGAAAAGGTGCTGATCGCGCCCGGTTTAGTTGGCAGCACAACGCGCTCCCAACGGCCGACCAGTGCGGGTGACGCATTGGCTAGCACTGCCCCGTGCTCATACGGCGGTAGAGGTCGATGCCCGACAACGCTCATCTGGTTATGGAGAATATTCTTAGATTGCATTAACTCATCAATACCGTACTGACGAAACAGTTGAGCTATTACGCCAAATGGCTCACCGGTACGGCTGTCCAAAGTCCGGAGTTTATCAATAATGAATGGCGCACCGTCGACACCTATACGCTCTTGGTTAAAAATCGATTCGTCATCCTCTGCCAGCTCCCGGTGCGTCATGCGACACAACAAAGCACCGGCGGCCGAAGCAGCTGGTCGAGCACAAACAGCAACAGCCAAATCAAGGGCCCGCTTCTCGGGCGAAAAAGCATATTCCAAACCTTTTTTCATAGTTGCACAGACTATAACACAGCAATCGCAATAAATCTTAACTTTGTCTTAACTTTCTTGCCCTGTCCCTCTCGCGAGTGTACACATAATGTACGTACACTATGTGTACACTTCAAATAGAGAGGTAAGTAGGAAGGATGAAGTAATGACTAAACACCGCCTCAGCCGACGCATAGATATCACCATTGCCCCTGATTTATTGCGCAGGGTTGACCGTGAAGCCAAAGCACGCAGTCTGTCGAGGAGCCGTGTTATTCGCGATGCGCTATTTGACTGGCTCGCTACCCACAAATCCGCTCGAGCGCCAAAAGCCTATCTAGTGAATGGGCAACCGTACGATCCGAATAAGCTTTTTAAAGACTACTTTACTCCTGGCACGCCGCCTGATATGGGGCTCCAGATACTGGAAGAATACCAGTACGCTGCCGAGTGGTATCACAGAGATTAGGCGTCGGGGTCGGCGGTGGTGCTGGTGGTTTTGCCGGAGGCGCTGACTGTGGCCTTCTCGGTAACGTCGAACTTCGATAGGTAGCGCTTAAACATCAGGCGGGTTTGGCTATTAAAGGCAGCTAAAGCGCCGTAGCAAACACTGGTCACCGGCAAGAAGATCCACTGGGTAAGCATAAGTACTGAGCGGTGGCGGCGGTAGCGAGCTGGACGAGGCGGCAGTGTGACCATGCAAACGTATACCGAAATCAGTAAGCCGATGATACCGATTTTTTGCACGCGGCTGACGATCAGCGGTAATTCGTTGGCGGCCAGACTCTGTGGTGCAATGAGCGGTGGCACAAAGGCAGCGAAGTAGATTAGCAACGTGCCGGTTGCCCAACTGACGTGGCCCTCGATGGAACGCATTAATTTGGCTAGTACATCGAGCTTCGGTGCTTTGTTCTTGTGCCAAAAGCCTTTACTGGCGATGTAGGCGATGTCGGACGCGCCATACGTCCAGCGACGCAGTTGCACGAACTGAGCACGTAATGTGCGCAAGTAGCCCTCGGCTAGTACCGCATCTTGATAGATTGGGATACTCAGTGGATAAACTCTGTAGTCACCATCGAAGTGGAAGTAGCTGCGCCAAAAATGGTGGCCATCCTCTACGATGGTGCGCACACTCCAGAAGTCCATATCGATCAACGCCTGCATTGGCTGGGCGTGAGCCGAAAAGTTGCGTGCCAAGTGCGGGCGCTGCGTACCAACAATGTAGAACAAATTATTGCCGGTTGCCACCACGCGCATCAGCGTTGGCGCGTCCCAGATGTTATTGGTGAACATTGGCAGCGGCTGGTAAGATGCCTTCGACGGATCCGGCACCACGCAGAACAGATAGCTAAGGGCCGCGAAATAGCGCTTATCGGGGCGGTTATCGGCGTCTAAAGTGGTGACGATAACATCTTCGGGGTCAATCTTCTCGGCGACTAGGTATTTTTGCAGGGCACGGCCGGCGTGCGTCACATTGCCGCCCTTACCGATGATCTCGCCAGGGATATTTGATGGATGCATGACCGCCATGGCGTGCTGGAATTTGTCGCCGTATAGCTTTATGAGTTCCTGCACGCGGTCTTCGGCTTCTTTACCGGCGCGGCCTTCGTAGGCAATCACTAAAATCATCTTTTGAGTGTCGTAATCGGAATCGATCACTGCCTGAATCGTCGGCTCCAACACTTCCCGGCTCTCGTTAACAGTGGCGATAATCACGGCGTGTGTTAACTGGCTGGGCTTAACTTGGCGGACGCGGACACCGAGCCGCGACAGGTTCTTATGGTGCCATTTGGGCCGCTCAATTGTAGGTCCGGTGACTTCCCCGGCTTCAATGTCGGCGGCCATACCGTTCCAATCAAGTTTAAGATGGTGCTTCATGGTGCGGTAGCCAGCAATCGAGCGTATCGAGTAGGCGATGGAGCGCACAAAGAAGACTAACAGATAGGCCAGAATGAAGAACACGGCCACCGTCACGTTAATAAACGATAAAATCAGCGGCAAAAACAGCAATGTCCAGCTAAGCGTGCCGGGCAGAATCTCGAAGAATCGATAATGACCCTTGCGGTCCTTCTCAAAGGGAATCTCGAGGTCGATCATAGGTTAGCGCAGTACGAGCAGCGCGTTACTAATAATAATTGTCAGGGCAAGCAGCAGAATGCCGAGGCTCAAAATGGCGATGGCTACCTGGCGATTGACGTGGTAGGCTCGCATGCTGAGCACAGCGTGGATACCTAGCACCAAGGCCGCAAACACCACAAAACTTAGTAGATCCAGGACGTTACCGGTCTCGAAGGCGTTGATGCCCAGGCTCGAACGATATTGGACGATGTAGCCGTTGCCATGACTGGTGCTCAGGCGCACCAAAATAAAGATGCTGCCTGCTGTAGCTAAAAAGCCGTTAACACTGAGCAATAGGAGCACGAGATGATCATGAAAATACTTCTTGGGAGTCGCCATATGTTGGTCCTATTGTACCACTTATTTATCAGTTGTCAGATTAAACCCAGCTGCGCTTCTTAAAGTAGTAGTACATTAAGAGCGCCAGTAATCCTGAACCTATTCCCACCATTTTGAGAGTTGTATAGGCGCCTAAAAATGTCCAGGAGCCCGTGGTTAGGCCGCCTGGCAACAAGATATTCATGCCATAAAATGTGCCGATGACGGTGGCCGGTATCGTTAGGGTGAACAATAACGTTAAGACTGCCAGAATGGCGTTGGTCTTGCCAGTGCTGGCCGTAAAATCAGCATCTTTATAAATTTCGATTGTTTCGCGGGCTTCTTCGACTTCCTCCCAGAGGCGGTTAGCCATTTTTTTGTTATTTCGGTAGTAGCGGGCGATATTTTCGCCCCTGGAATCTGCAACGACTGACGACAAATCATCAAGAACCTCTTGCAGTGGCGCCAGAATTCGCCTAATGCGCATAATTCGGTGCCGAAGCTGGCCGATTTGGTAGGCGTCAGACTCTTTGCCATCAAAAACCATGTCTTCAATGTTATCGAGGTCGCACGAAACATCGTGAATCAAGTTAGCCAGGTCTTTGAGGTATTGCTCAATGATGGCGTGCAACAAATAGCTCGTGGACTTTTCGAAGTATAAGGCTTGTTTTTCACGGTCTTGATTACAGACGTCGAAGAAGTTTCGAATACTCGGCGTTTCGTCACCGTGCACTGTTAGCAGATAGTTGCGGCCCAAGAAAATACCCACCTGATCGGTTTCGATTTTATGCTGGTCGGCCACGTATTTTGGAAAATGCAGCAACACGAACACATAATCAGGTTCGACTTCCACTTGCGGCAAGTGCCCTTTGTTCAAACATTCGTCTATCTGTAATTCGTGGAGATTATACTTAGCGACAAAGCCGGCCAGATCTTCCTTGCGCGGATTTTCTACGTCAATCCAGGTAACACCGGCATGTTCTTGCAGCTTTGTGCTGGCTACGACTTGCGCAGCTATTCCAAGGGGTGTTTGCTGTTTTTTATTCATAATAAGCTTAAGCGTATTTTACCATGGTGCGGGTAGAGAGAATCGAACTCTCCTCTCAACCTTGGGAAGGTTACATATTAACCACTATACGATACCCGCCTGTCGCGCAATCCGCGCGATTAATCTGGAGCCACCTAGCAGGATCGAACTGCTGACCTACACGTTACGAATGTGTCGCTCTACCAACTGAGCTAAGGTGGCATAACCTATGCCTGGTGTACCGAAGTATTATAGCAGTAAGAAATGAAAGATTTATCACAACTCAGCTCATTTACTTTGAACATTTTAGGCATATAATACCGATTAACCATTAGCAACAAAAAATGATTCATCAAAACGGCCAACTAATATCTATCGCGTTCAGTGAATTCAATGAACGCCCTGGCAGTTATGTGTTTGAAAGCTCCAACGAGTCCCCTTTGCCCGCCGAAGCGAGCCTGGTTGGTGCGGTCTGTGTACGGTTTGCGTTTAACAAAAGCTGTCGTTCACAGATCTGGCCCGAGCTAACCGCCTCCACGCATCAAGCCTCAAATGCGGCTATAGATGCCCTTATCGCCGAGCATCAGACTGTTGTTACTCCTCTGCAAGCTGCACCGCGCGTAGCCGGATTAGCAGACTTCGAAGCTTTGTCGCTGCATGCCAGCAGCAAACGCCTCAACCGTGATGACCGCCACATTTTAGGTGGTCTGGCCGTTTTTGAATCGACCGCAGGCTACACCTCAGGACTGTTTTATAACTGGCTGTTAGACCAGGAGTTCAAGAATCAAGCCAAAAATATTAAGATTGAGTACGATGATATTCGAAGTCACGGGGCTGTATCACCCGAACTAAAGGCTATGGCGGCTGAACTCCCTGTTAGCGACAACCAAACATTTGATAACGTCGTACACCACGCCATAGAAACCGTCATTGCCCTTGGCTTGCCTGATGTACGGGCTCTAAGAGATGAGCTCGGCACCGTCGCTACGCCGCTACTATTCCCCAAACTCGTGCCGGCCGCCCGGGCGGCCTAGACCGGTTACACTTGCTTTTACTTGGGTAAATTGGTATCATTACCCCTGTCTTTCGTATAAAAAGATAATCATGGGCTCGTAGTGAAGTGGTTATCACGCCTCCCTGTCACGGAGGAGATCGCCGGTTCGAACCCGGTCGGGCCCGCCAAATAAAATGGATCATCGCAAGATGGTCTTTTTTATTTGCTGGGCTCCGTCTGGGCTCCAGAAACGGACCCTGCTTTAGCAGTCCGGTTCGGTGCAGCCGATGCTCTCGCAGGAGCTTGTTCCGAGAAAGCATCGGCGGAAAAGGCCAAAGGCCGCTAGCCGGTCGGGCCCACTTTTCTCTTCGCCGAAATAGGCAATGTCAACGTTTAACATAATTCTGTTAAGCACTTACCCAGACCAAAGTGGGGCGAACCAGCCATGTGAGTGTTGCGTTTGGAAGTGGAATTCAGCTCCTCTAATTTGACATAGGGTGCTCTTAGTGATATTGTTTATATTATACAATCATGCGGCAAAGGATTATTTAACGATGGAATCACCTAAAGATGCAGGCTCAAATATTCAAGACCGTCTGAGTGCGATGGGTATTAATCCTGCTAACCTTACAGTAGCGGCAACCGAGTCACCGCAAGAACGAGAAATTCGGTATGAGAAAATACGTCATCAAGAAAAATTTGAAGAGTGGACGAGTAAAGTAGCGGAGGTTCGTGCTGAAACTGTCGCGCTCCGGGAAGGACTTGAAGCAAAGCTTAGGGAAGATGTCGAAAGTGGTCGCCTCGGTACCCTGGGGGCTGCTGAAGAGCGACTTGCCACTATTGATGCCACGGTTACTAAGGGGCCTGAAATGAAGTGGGTGTACAACCGAGACCAGGGCTCGGATTTTCATCGAACACAGCCTTGCTTTCGTACTGTCGATGAACAAGGTAATGTTTGGGGTGAATTTGAGCTCCCAGGGGAAGCATGGCCCAGCACTGGCAAGCAGCCGCTAGCTCCTGGCATGCGCATTATATGCCCAAACCCCACATTACCTAAGCCTGAGTAAACTTGCAGCATGCTGCAGTAATAGCTCCAGACCTGCTCCATTACGGCCCGCCAGCAGATTGACAAAACACTATCTTTGTGATAGTATGTTTTTATGTCTGAAGCATTACCATTTCACGAACCAAACCCAAGTCAGGAAGAAGAGTTCACGCTTAATACTATTCACTCTGAGCAAAATCGTGTTCTGCGCGAGAGTGGCATAGCGGATAAAGCAATGTCTGCCTTGGAGCGAAGCAGAGAGTTATACGAAGAACGCGTGCGCAATCAAGGTGGCACCCCTCTTCCTGATATAAGTCCGGATTTATCTAACCCAACCGTCATAGCTGCTGTCAGTATCGTAAAACGAAAATATCAAATGGGCGAAGATACAGGAAGCGTTGTACTCGAGCAGCCGACAGTTGTCCTCATCAATACAAGTTATGATGACGATGGATCAGTAAAAAGAGATGTCTGGCCTGTAACCGTTGCAAAAGTATACGAAGGCGTAGCCGGTGTATCTGCAAGGTTTGACGAAAGTGATTATAAAGTTGTATCTGACCTAATTGAAGGAGTGAAGCTAGCTCAAGAGCATGGTATTATCCCTAACCTTTCACCCGACTTACTGACGATCTCTGAACCTGAAGTTGTAAATCCATAAGTATGTCAACTCACCCTAATCACCTTCCTTTGCCAGGCGCCATACGTATGGGACATCAGATGGCTCATAACGAATCGCAAGTCATAGACCTACACGGTGGCCAGCCGTTAGCCGATGCATACCAGACAAAACGAGAGGTTGGACTAGCGGTTCCAACTGTTGCCAAAATAGAAGCTGATAGACAGTTATTTTCCGTGCTTGATACTCGTCTCGATGATACTTACGCCTCTCCCCTACTGGTTGTTAGCAAGCAATTTAGAGACGGTCAAACCAGAGGCTTCAAGGGTGTTTGGCTAAACGATCCAGTGGTTTTGGGCCGCGGTCACCATACAGATCGATTTGATTATGATCCCCGGGTTTCAGGTAGCCATTTTTCACTTGCTTATGATGGACTGGGTCTTATCGTCCAGAATTTAAGACCTACCAATAAAACGTTGTTGAGTGGTGACCTGAAGACTGCCCAGGGTGGACGTAGACATGCTGCAAATATCAGAGCAGTATTCACTCAGATAGCCGAAGATGATATCTACGACCGCTATGACTTTGGGAAGCGTGATATTGAGGCACCGTACGGTTATTCCAAGAATCATCCGATCATTGGACGTGATAGCAAATCAGTGAAAAACGGGGTTTATTTTACCACTAGGCCTGACTCTGAAGCGGTAGTAGTAGATGATAAATCACGAGCAATGCAACAGATTGCCCAGGATATGATCAAAAAAGCAGAACAAAAATTTGGTCGTGAGCCAACTGTAGCAGTTGAAGCAGTGCTCAAAGAGATCAATAAGTACACTCGTAAAGTTATGCCCTATGACCACAAAGGTGCAGATAAGCTGAGTAGGCCTCATTATGCAGGCAACACCTTAATTGGTTTAAGTGAATATATAGAAAAGGGCGTTGGCGTGTGCCGCCACCAATGTTTAGTCGCAGCATTTTTAGCTGAAACGCTAGTTGAAAAGAAAATGCTTATCGGCCAAGCTGGTGTAGAACGTAATCATGATGTCGACGCCCATGGCGCACACGCTTGGGCAGTATTCAAGACTCCAGGTGGTCTGTCATTCGTTATTGACCCAGCACAAAACTTCGTAGGCACAAAAGAAAAGGCTCACAAACAAGGCCGCTGGAAGTACGATTTGCCTGTTGATCGCTAGGGTCAGTTCTGTGCACTCGAAAACAGTGACGACCCATATAACTCTCTGCGAAATAATTCCATACCTGCAAAGTTACCAACGCTCAGGGCGTCGCGCTAGTCGCTAGGATTAATGACCCCGGCGCTATCGATCTTCCGATGATATCGTTCTCCAGCCTTTCCACCCCCGAGGGCAGCTAGTAGGCTTACGATAATCGCTACTAGTGAGGTGATTAGGCCGCCTGTCGTGAAGCTACCTTGTTCAATTGGGATGTGAGGCAAATTAATTTGTTGTAGCACGTTATAGTTCGCGCCTATTGCAGCACCCAGGCCACCCAGAATGAGCGTAATCAAAATACCTATGACCCATACACCAAAGCCTTGGCGCACGCCGTCGAAGCGAGACATGCGGCCAGCAACATAGCCGCCCGCGTAATATGCCACGGCTAGCACTAGCAAGAATAAGACTCCACTTGCTAAACCCACAGTATTAACCGTCTGCGAATTTAGAGCTTGGGATTGGTCTAAAGATGTTACTGCTACGGCGCTGCCTGCGGCTGCTAAAATACCCGTGAGTATAGCCGCCATCCCCGTACTTACTAACCACCCAAACATCGCTGCACCAAAATGAAAACCACCGTATTTTTGGCGCTGCTGATTTTCATCTATCGCTGTCGCATTCCCGCGCCTATTATAATTTTTTTCTAAATCTGTGTGCGTCGTTGCGCGCGCCATTACACCCTCCTAACTTTTTACTATAAACCTCATTACAGAGCACTTGCTCGCCCTCGACTATTATTTTTCTAACACAGCCTTCCGTCGTATCGGTTCGATTATGTATGAAGTGGTAAACTAATGGCATGCCGCACATAAACGACTTGTATGACTTCGTAATTACTGTATTCATTGTTCACGACGACAAGGTCTTGCTCGTGCACCATCCGCGCTACGATAAGTGGATACCGATGGGCGGGCATATTGAACTAAATGAAGACCCAGAAGAGGCATTGTTTCGGGAGATCCAAGAAGAAACAGGCCTCAACGTAAAAATTTTAAGCGATAAACCGTCTATTGAGCAAACCGATACCAAATTTATTTATCCGCCGCGCTACATTGACGTTCATGAAGCTAATCCTCCGCATAAACACATTGCTCTTGTCTACTTTGGGAAAGCCGAAAATAACCGTCATACCCTGTCGAGTGAACATTCCAGCATCCATTGGCTTGGCTTAGACGATTTAGAAAAACCTGAGTATGCCCTGTCGGATTCTGTAAAATTTTATTGCCGGGAAGCTATTAAAGCAGCCGAGTAGGATTTATGCTTGCAATTAAATAGACGATGCCTTT
>JAQBRQ010000016.1 GCA_028286385.1 Candidatus Saccharimonadota bacterium | reverse complement strand
GTAGTGTGCACACCTTGGATTTCGAATTTCTGTAACATAGATCCTCCTCTTTTAGCTTTTGGCAGCGTGCACAGAGTGTGTAGCGTGCTTACGCTTTATTATACGCCTGCTGAACGATTAAATCTGTTTAGATTTGAGCTTGCCCGCTCATGAATGGACGCAGGACTGGCGGGATTACGATGTGGCCATCGGCTTGCTGATTGTTCTCGAGGATAGCCTTGAGAATACGGCCGAGCGCAAAAGCGGTAGCATCATTGGTGTGAACCAGTTCGTGCGTGCCATCCTTGCGCTTAACCCGGGTCTTGAGGTCGCGAGCCTGGTAATCGCTAATATAGTCGGCCGAGTGTGTTTCGCGGTACTTGCCTTGTCCTGGGAACCAACATTCAATGTCAATGCCACGGGCGTTTGGCTTACCGATATCGGCGGTGCACTTATTGAGTACCCTGTATGGCAAACCGATTTGCTGCACCAGATATTCCTGAATAGCGACCGCTAATAAGTGCTCTTGCAGACCCGTCTCTGGGGTGCTGAAGACTTCCATTTCGAGCTTGTCGAACTGGTGCATGCGGAAAATACCTTCGACGTCTTTGCCGTAGGTACCAGCTTCACGACGGAAACTAGTGGCGTAGCCAATGTAGCGAATCGGCAGCTGCTCTTCGGGCAGTACTTCGTTCCAATACATCGTACACAGCGTATGTTCAGCACTAGCTGTCAGCCACATATCGTCTTGTTCAATTTTGTAGGTAACCTCTTCAGCATTGAGCCGGGCACTGGCAACATATGGTTCAGTGCGCAGCAACACCGGTGGAAGCACTGGCGTAAAGGGTTTTGAGCTAACACTTAGATTGTTGTCTTTAACGAGCTGCCCGATGATAGCTTCATCGCCAAGCGCCTGAAACACAAATTGCATAACAGCCATCTGCAAACGAACTAAATCACCCTTGAGGTAGGCAAAGCGACTACCAGCAATCTTGGCGGCCCTTTCTTTGTCGATAAGATCCCATTGTTCACCAAGCTCCTGGTCGTGCTTTGGTTCAAAATCAAATTTTGTTGGCTCACCAACTGTCTTAACAACGACGTTTTCTTCTTCGGTGGCACCAACCGGAACATCGTCGGCTGGCATGTTTGGCACAGTTTTGAGGAGTGTGATAAATTCTTGTTCGATTGCGCTCAGTTTGTGCTCGAGATCGTTTAGTTTGTCGCGCAGCTCGCGGCCAGCGGCGATCTGTTCGTCGGAGGGCTTGGCGCCCTTCATGGCACCACTGAGTTCGTTGCGCTGACGGCGCAGCTCTTCGACTTCTTGTAGGAGTTGGCGGCGCTCATCATCAAAGCCTAATAATTGCGTAATATCGACTGGGTAGCCTTTTTGTTGGGACTTTTGGGCGACTAAATCGGGATTGTCTCGGATGTATTGGATGTCTAGCATGCAAGTATTATAGCGCAGTTTCTACCTCTTGAGAGGTTATTTAGCTTGGAGAGCCTTTAGGGTCAGTTCGGTGCGGGCCCGGGCGTAGGTACAGAAGTCGCAGGGTCCGCCCATGGCGGCATCGCCGATTGGCGGCATTGTGTCGTTGTCGATGCAGGCTTTCATTTTGAGGAGTGTGGGCGCGACCCAGGCATCGCTGCCGGTGTACGGGATGACTTTGGTGCGGAATTCTAGGCGATCACCAAAACCGCCCACGTCCATGCGGGCATTGGTGTACACGAAGTAGCCGGTGTCACTTACATCAAAACCATTGCGGCGCAGTAGCCACTGGTAGACTTCCAGCTGGCGCTTGTAGCTAATCTGCCATGCTGACCCGATGCCGACTTCAGCATCTTTGGAAGTCGCCTTATAGTCAACGACGATTAACTCGCCTGCTTCGTTGACCCAAATATCGTCGACGGCGCCAAAAACATGTAAATTGGTGGGCTCGTCGAGAGCAAACACTCCGGTAAAATTATAGCGCCAGGTGTCGAGGTCTTTGTGGGCGTACGGGATTGCCTTGACCCCGTTATCGGTCATGAGTGGATGCGGCTCGCCTTTGGCGCGGTAGCCATCGAACTCTTTTTTGAATAATTCATCGATAGTTTTGTTGATGTTAAACGGCGGGCCGTTGGGGCGTGTGATCTTTAAGCGCGCGTCGAGCCAGAAGCAGCGCGGGCACTGCATAAACAACTCTATCTTAGAGCGTGAAACTTTGTACGGTGCGGTTTGACCGGGCCCGTACGGTGCGGAACGTTGCCTGGGGATATAAGCCATTCCCTCTATTGTACCAGTCCGCTAATCAGATAATCAGAGTTTGCCAATAATTGTCGTTAGCTCGGCGGGCGAAGCAGCCAGTGCGGTTGGTTTTTGATTCGTAAGATCTTGCAGACGCGCAAAACCCCACGTTACCGATATAACGCGCAGCTTGATAGATTGGGCGGCTTCAGCATCGCGCAGCTCATCCCCCACGTACACCGCATCCTCAAGATTGAGTTTGTGTTTGCGCAGCAGCCGCTTGAGAGCCGGCGCCTTACTAAATAGGCCGACGCTGCCGTAGATATCAATAAAATAGTTATCCAAATCGTGGGCTCGCAAGAAGGCTTTAATATTGCGCAAATTATTGCTGCTTAATAAATAAAGTTGATGACCGTCTTTATGTAGTTGTCGGATTAGTTCGGGCATGCCGTCAAATGGATGCAGGTGCTTGCTGCTTGCTTGCATGCGGCGGCGACCCCTGATAAATAAGCGTGGCAGACGCCACCAGGCAAAGCCCATCTGGCGCGCCATGGCCTGCATTGATAGGCCGCGGAGCTGCTGCGCATCGGCTTCAGTGAGCGGCGGCAAGCCGGCTTGCTCTGCCAAAAAGCTGGAAACGTACGGGAAACTGTTGGCGATTGTACCGTCGAAATCAAAAATTATTGCGCTCATAGGCCTTAGTGTACCGGAGCAACCTTAGCGTTGGCGAATTGAACATCTTGTTGATACACCTGGTATAGCTTGTGTCGCCCGTGGTGTCGAACAATCAGAACCACTGAAACAGCGGCGGCGCCGAAGGCGGCAATCATCCCCGCAACAACCCAACCAACAGGCACAAGAGTAACGTCACTGCCCTGCTTGATTGCCGTGTTTGCCGAATCAATATAGGTATCGACGAGGCGGTGCGCCGGGAAACTAGCCTTGACCTCATTAAAGTTTTTGAGGGCTGCCGAAAAATGATTACTGCCGTATAGCTGCAAGCCTTTTTGCCAGAGTTGCTGCGTGGCGCTAGTGCTGTTAATTACGACATCCCGGCTGGCAGCCAGATCAGTAAAATCGGTGATATCGCGGATGTAACTCTTGGCGGCATTGCCCTGCGCGTCGCCCGACGCTCGGTACGTCAGCAACCCGATGACGGTGCCATCTTCAGCAACAGCCGGGCCGCCGCTATTGCCGTGAGAGGCATCAGCGTCAGATTGGTAGAGTCGGCCTTTGCCGCCGGCAGCTTGTCGAATCGAGCTGACGACGCCCTCGGTGGTTGATACGCTCAACTGCCTATTGTCGGTTAATTGGTTGTCGGCGTCCCCCGGGAAGCCCAACAGGAAGAGTTTCTGGCTTTGGATAACTTGGCCGCGGCTAATCGCGATTGTTGGCGCGTTCTGGACATTAATTTTTAGGAGTGCTACATCGCTCGACGAGAAGCCTTCCAAGGGGTTGGCAATCGTCGTTAGCGAATCCTTGGCGGTGTAATTAGTGGCGATGACCTGCGCAACTTTTAAGTCTTCACTGTCTTTTAGGTAGCGGCTAATGTCGGTAGTGGTGCCCAGCTGAGCGAAGCTTGGGGCGGTATTGCCGAGAGCCACGAGCGTAACATCTTTTTTATTGGCAAAGCTAATCCGCGAATCGGGAATGTCATAGATTTTGGAGATGATAGAGGCTAGCGATGCCGGGTCGTTATTCAACGATTGTATTTGATTACCGCTCAGGCCGATACCGCGCAAAAACGCTGTCATAGCGCTCGGATTGCTGGTGAGGATATCGACCAACGCATTTTGAGCGCCGTAGACAACAACGTGGCCATTGGTGGCAATATATCCGTTGCTAGTAGTCATAAAGCCGCTGCCAGTAAAGCCCGTGCAAGCATCGCTAGTTAACGGCAAGCCGTCAATACTGAGCGCACCGCAGACTATGTGATAAATTTTGACGACAGCCGGCGATAACGCATCGGATAGATATTTGGGATCGAGCTTGGCGGCGTTGGCAGCAGCACTCGGCGTGAATATATCAGTCGATGCACCTTTGACCTTCTGGTCTGAATCGATACGCAGACTTTCAAAAATAGCACTAAAGGCCTCGGGCACTGTTGAGGCACCGACTAAGCCCTGGAGCTTGACGGCAAAAGCCCGTCCCTGGCTAACGCCAGTCCAGACCACCGCATAGCTGTTGCCGCCCTCGAACTTTGGCGTGTACTCATAGACTGTTTTGTAAACAGCCACGCCGCTGAGCGTATCGGCTTTATTCGATAATACTCTGACGTCAACATTGGTATTGCCGGTAATTGGGAACAGTCCGGCAGCCACTTGTGCCGATGCGACGCCGGCATTTTCCGGCCTAGCTTGCAGCGTGCTCAAACTTGCCGCGTCTGGATTGACCTGGAAGGTTAACTGCGCCGCGGCATCAGCCGGCTTCACGCTGCCGCTTCGAGGTTTAATAGTTGCAGAAACCAGTCCTGTTTTGTTGTGCAGCTGATCGGCCGAAACCTGGCGCGCAATTCCCTTATCGTCGAGCTGGGTGGCGCTAATCACAAACTGATTGCTATCGGCAGCAAATGAATACCCATAGCTTGATCGAACGTTGGTCACACTCGACGCCGCGGCTGGTGCAGCAGCGGTCGCCACCGGAGCTGGCGTGGACTGACCGCGACCAATCAACATACCGGTTTGAAGCCCAAGCACGCCTATAGCCACCACGCTGATCGCCAGCGAACTCAGGTGCCGTTTACGATAGGCCCGCCGGTGATGCGCCTTCAGAACAATCTGTTTTGGACTTTTTGCCGGTTTTTTTGTTACCACTGTACCCTCAAGTGTTAATACCTAAGCATAAGCATAGCGTTTACAGAGAGATCACACAAGCACCTAGCTAGCTGGCGATTGGCTCGTACGGGATGTGGCACATGCCGCGACCAGTGCGTTCAGCGTACTTCTGGTGGTAATCCTCTGCTTCGTAGAAGGTTGATGCGGCTGCGATTTGGGTCACAATTGGCTCACTGAAGTTTGGTGCAGCGGCTGCCTTGGCAGCTTCGGCAGCCACTTTTTGCGCTTCATCGAGGTAAAAAATAGCCGAGCGATAGCTATCACCAACATCTGGACCCTGGCGATTCAACTGCGTTGGATCATGCATTTTGAAAAAATGGGTCACCAGCGTTTGGTAACTAACCTGCTCTGGGTCAAATTCCACTAAGAGCGCCTCGGCGTGCCCGGTGGTGTGCGTGCAAACCTCTTCGTAGCTGGGGTTTTCGGTGTGGCCGCCAGTGTAGCCAACGGTTGTGGCCGTAACGCCTGAAATCTGGTCAAAATAGAATTGTACGCCCCAAAAACAACCTGCTGCAAAAACTGCTTTCATAACTTTAGCCTCCTAATGCAATACTATACTTAATATAGTAAACTACTTACGCTCTACTGCACAACCCTACTTACAGAAAGCCTATGGCTATAGTTTGGCCGGAGAGTGGTACATGGATTATATCTTTTGGCCGAACCTCTCTTTCTTCAAACAAAATGCTGTTCTCGTCCAGCTCGAGCGTCAAGCAGAGCCCTTCGTATTTGTTAAACACATCCCCGTCGTTTCGAATTGCCTTAGTAGTCAGATGTTCACGGCCCGACATACTGAGAGCCAAAGTAGCACCGCGGAGCAGCAATTCACTCAGGTTAACTACCTTGTACTCTAATCTTTCTTCATCCTCAGGATTGTCTTTGCGAGCAGGTAACATTGCATAGCCATACACAGCAGTAAGCATGACCTCCATCTCCCTGATATCGGTTACAGCCTCGGCGTCCTGGATATGAGTGTCGACGGCATGTATCTGCTTTGGGTGACTCAAACGGCGAAAGGCGGTAGATTTTATCATTTTGGCAAACATATTAGACCGCCTCCTGAGTTCAATGACTTGGGCTAAACCCGCCTCCGCTGGCGGCTCAGCCATAGCATCAAAAAATGGCTCTTCAAAGACTGAAGCTGGGGTGATTGTTGATGCTTCAGGGTCAACAAACATATAGTGTATCCGGGTATCACTACAGCAATCATCCGGGGTATAAGTGTACTGGTCGAGCTGAAAAACATACCACAGACGCGACTGCTCTTCCCCGTTTAATTTTTTAATTGCAAATCCCCCAAAATATCCAGTTTTGGCAATAACGTTATCATCGTTGTGTCTTCTATATTCACCTTGTACATCAGGGATTATCTCAGGTGTATACGGGTCTATAATATCATCGTCAGTAGTCATGATTGTTTCAGACCACACCGCAGAACCACTAACCACACAAGTTTCTCCCATGCCTATACCAAGCTCAGCGACGGCTCGCTCATCAAGCTCTCTAACCGCCATGGTACCGACTTGCATGAATTCTTCTTTGCCTTTAGCATTGGCAATCTGCTCATTCCAAAACAGAATAGAATCCGCAAGTTTTACCTCTAACTCTTGCGCCAGATATGCTCTATCCTCTTCCATAGGCTTAGCATATTGAAAAGTAGTTACTTTAGCAACTTGATTAATTAACGGCCAAAGCCGACGGCGCCGGCAATAGTGATAGCCAGAATAACCAGGCCGAGTGCTCGTCGGAAATAATTAACGCCTTTGAAAAGCTCTAACAGTGCCCACACAACGAGCAGTGCGCTGCTAGACCAGTACAGGACGTCTTGGGCGGTGCCGCGCGGTACAAAAATTGAAGCTGTAGCCAGGGCTGCCCACAACAGAAGCCAGACGTTAGGCATTTGGAAAATGACAATCTTGCCGTTACGGTCTTTCCAGATTCTATCCCACAGGTTTGGTGCTTGGTCTTGTGACATTCATTCCATTATAAACGAGTTGTCATATAATTTCTGTTGCAAATTTTACGTGACAAGCTTACATTAGGATTATAAACTAAGGAGAATACACATGATTGCTGCTCTAAAATCCCTTGAAACCAAATTGGAAGACCTGTTCGTCAAACAAGCTCCACCATTACCGCCAAACGGCAAAAAAGCCATCGTCCAGTACTTGCCCTGGATTAATCTGGTAGTCGGTGTTTTGACACTGTTTGCTGCTTACGGTTTATGGCATGCCGCTCATTATGTTAATCGCTTAGCTGATTATGCTAACAGTCTCAGCGCTGCTTACGGCGGAGATACCGTCTCAACCAGCGGCCTGACGATCACTGTCTGGCTTGGCGTAGCCGTACTGCTCGCCGAGGCCGCGATTTTCATTGCCGCATTCCCTGCGACCCGCGACCGCAAAAAGTCCGGTTGGGATTTGATGTTTTACGGCGTGTTAATCAACGTCGTCTACGGTGTTGTTTCGCTATTCACCAATTATGGCGGCATCGGTAACTTGGTTGGTGCAATAATCGGTTCTGTAATCGGCTTCTACTTTTTGTTCCAAATCCGCGCCAGCTATCTTAAGCAACCAGTCGTCGCTAAAAAAGCTTAGATTTACTCCAGTTCGTGGATGCGATCGTGGTCGAGCCCGTAGTAATGGGCAATTTCGTGCCACAACGTATGTTTGATGTCTTCCTTGAGCGCCACGAGCGTATCCGAACGTGACTGCAACGGTCGCCTAAACAGCGTGATCCGGTCCGGGTACAGCGTTACTGTCCCCTGCCGCTGGCTGAGCGGAACTCCTTCGTACAAACCCAGTAAAGTCTGGTCATGCCTCAGCTCAAGCTTATGACGCTGTTCTGGCGTTGGCTCGTCTTCGTATAAAATCGCCACGTTTTTGATGTTTTTTGCATGTTCACCCGGTAACTCACCGAGCGCTTCATCGATCAATTGCTGGAACTGCTCATTGTTGATTTCAATCATACTATACATTGTATAGTAAACCGCTTACGTTACCAACTATACTAGCTGAATTTGACGTCGGGGTAGATGGTTTTGGTGCCTTCGTCGATTTCGTGACGAAGTTGCGGAAATGGCACGCCTTCACGGGCTGTAACACCTTCAAAAATCCAGAAAACTCGCTCAGAGAAGCCCCAACCGCAGGCTGGCGGCATGCCATATTCCAGCATTTCGACGTAATCGATGTCGAGCATCATTGCTTCGTCATCACCGCTATCACGCATCTGCTGCTGCTCTACGAAACGATTCAGCTGGTCGATTGGGTCATTGAGCTCCGAGAAGCCGTTACCGAGTTCAGAACCGGCGATAACCGGCTGGAAACGCTGTACGGTATCCGGTCGATCCGGATTGGTCTTAGACAGCGGGCTAATAAAGGTCGGCGTGTTGACTAGCCAAATCGGACCGGCTACGTCTTTACGAATGTGCTTCCAGAGTTTATCGATGCCGCGGGCTTTGTTCTCGGTCTGTTCAACTTCGAGCTTATTCTCCCTTAACGCCGACTTAACCTCCTCAAGCGTACAATCAAGGGGATTAATACCATAGCGATTCTGAATAGTCTCCACATAGTCCCACTCTTCCCATTCCTTGCTTAGGTCAACATCAAAGTCGCCGAGCTTAAATTGCAGTGTTCCAAACGTAGTTTGCAGCACTGAGCGGTATAAATCTGTCATAAATTTCATACCATCGCGCCAATCGGCGTAGGCCCAGTACCATTCCATGGCAATGTGCTCAGGAAGGTGTTCGTCGGAGTAGTTTTCGTTGCGGAATCGTGGACCAATGTCGTAAACCTTTTCGAAGCCAGCACCAATCAGGCGCTTGAGCGGCAATTCATGGCTGATTCTTAGATAGAAATCTTGATCGAGGGCGTCCATGTGTGTCACGAACGGGTTGGCATCGGCGCCGCCGGTAGTGTGCTCTAAAACCGGAATATT
>JAQBRQ010000047.1 GCA_028286385.1 Candidatus Saccharimonadota bacterium | reverse complement strand
TGCTAATTTCCACATCAACATCAACGTCAAGTTCAGTACCCTCAACTATCTTCTGATATTTATCGCTCGTGGTGTCGCCTTCCATAGTCATAGCTCTATTATAGTTGATTTCTTTTATACTTCATCCCATTCAATGTGCACGTTTCGATCGCGGACATCCTGTTCGCACATCGCAACTGCTATTTCGAAGTCCGGCTGGTGCATTTTATTGTATGAGCGAATCATTTCATGGATCGCACCTTTACCAAGTTGTTCAATTTCTTCCAGATCTGCTTCTTCAACAGCGTTGGTATAGCCTAGAATTTCGCGTTCGGCTATCGCAACTAGCCTTGGGCGTTCAGCCATGTCCATGATCATTAATCTCCACTCTTCTTTTGTGGGCGGCCCGAGGACAGGCTGTTCGTGAAACGCACGTGCAGCCTCGTTAAAGTAGACTACTTCACCCATCCGGGCCACTTAAGCTTTCTTGTCTTCGTCGACGACTTCACCTTCGATTGGATCGTCAGACTTTTTACCGTCGCCTTCGGCGGTAGTGTCGTCGGCTGGAGCTTCGGCTTCGGCAGCGGCTTCGTACATTTTGGCACCGATTGGCATCAATTTGTCGTTGAGTTCTTTGGCGGCGTTTTCTAGGGCGTCCTTGTCGGCTTTTTCGTCGGCTACCACTTTCTTGGCGGCTTCAACGGCTTCGTCGAGGGTCTTTTTGTCTTCGTCGGCAATCTTGTCTTCGTTGTCTTTCTTCATCTTTTCGGCTTGGTAGACGGTGCTGTCGAGCAGGTTGCGGGCTTCGACGAGTTCCTTCTTGGCTTTGTCTTCGTCGGCGTGGGCTTCGGCTTCTTTAGCCATCTTTTCGACTTCGGTTTTGTCGAGATTGCCAGAACCGCTAATGGTAATGCTCTGCTCTTTGCCGGTGCCCTTGTCTTTGGCGTTAACGTTGAGGATACCGTTGGCGTCGATGTTAAAGGTAACTTCGATTTGCGGAACGCCGCGTGGCGCAGATGGAATGCCATCGAGAATGAAGCGGCCGAGAGACTTGTTGCCTTCGATCATATCGCGCTCACCCTGTCCAACGTGAACTTCTACTTGTGGCTGATTGTCTGCGGCCGTTGAGAAAACTTCGGATTTGCTGGTAGGGATAGTGGTGTTGCGCTCGATGAGCTTGGTCATGACGCCGCCCATGGTCTCGATACCGAGGCTCAGCGGGGTTACGTCGAGCAGCAGCACATCTTTGACGTCGCCCTGGAGCACGCCACCCTGGATAGCAGCACCAATGGCCACGACTTCGTCAGGGTTAACGCCCTTCATAGGGTCTTTACCAAAGATGCTCTTGACCTTTTCTTGGACGGCTGGCATGCGGGTCATACCACCAACTAGGACGATGGCGTCGATGTC
Organism: Candidatus Saccharimonadota bacterium; assembly: GCA_028286385.1. Lineage (GTDB taxonomy): Bacteria > Patescibacteriota > Saccharimonadia > Saccharimonadales > UBA4665 > RYN-405. The sequence goes on along the minus strand of JAQBRQ010000047.1, from coordinate 13,622 downwards.
GCTAGCCTTTAAGCCAGCGTCTTTGAGGGCCTTTTCGCAAGGCGCTGCAGTGTTGTTAACTAGGTCACCGACCAGGCTCTCCAGCTTAGCGCGGGTGAGCTTGTGTTCGAAGTGCTTAGGGCCATCGGCGTCAGCTGTCAGGAATGGCAGGTTAACGTCGATTTCTTGGGCGGTTGAGAGCTCAATCTTGGCTTTTTCGGCTTCATCGCGTAGGCGCTGCATGGCAGCTTTGTCATCGGCAATGCTGATGCCGTGCTCTTTTTTGAACTCGTCAGCGAAGTAATTGACCAGGACGCGGTCGAAGTCGGCACCACCGAGGTGGGTGTCGCCGTTGGTTGATTTAACTTCGAAGACGCCATCGCCGAGTTCCAGGATAGAAACGTCGAAGGTACCACCACCGAGGTCGTAGACAGCAATTTTTTCGTCTTTTTTGTCGGCTTTATCGAGGCCGTAAGCCAAAGCAGCAGCGGTTGGCTCGTTAATAATGCGCTTAACTTCCAGACCTGCGATTTTACCGGCATCTTTGGTTGCCTGGCGCTGTGAGTCGTCGAAGTAAGCCGGTACGGTAATGACCGCTTCGGTTACTGGACCGCCCAGGAAGCTTTCGGCATCGGCCTTGAGCTTGCCAAGAATCATGGCGCTGACTTCTTCGGGGCTATACTCTTTGTCGGCCATTTTTACTTTAACGCCGTTGCCGCTCTTGATGATTTCGTAGCCCATCAGCTTAAGGTCGCGCTGAACTTCTTTATCGTTCCAGTTACGGCCAATGAGGCGTTTTACTTCATAGATAGTGTTCTTGGAGTTGGTAACCTGTTGGCGACGAGCCACTTGGCCCACTAAACGCTCACCGTTTTTGTTGACTGCCACAACAGATGGCGTGGTACGATTGCCCTCAGAGTTAGCGATAATTTCTGACTTGCCTGACTGCATAACAGCCATGGCCGAGTTAGTTGTTCCGAGGTCGATTCCAATAATTTTGCCCATGGTAGAAATACCCTTTCTTAGTTAACAATCGTAAAATACTCACTCTATTTTAGGCTAATTAGCACTCAACTGTCAAGAGTGCCAAGTGTTGTTATTTAATCTATAGTATTGCTGGCAATTGCTTCAATTTTGGCAAACAAACTTATATTTTCAGCTCCTTATTGAGTTTTGACGCGCACCATGGCATGACGGATAACATCGCCATTTACGTGATAGCCGGCCTGTAGTTCTTCGCTCACAATTTCCTGATCACCATCGCCTTCTTCCATGCTGACGGCTTCGTGCAATGCCGGATCGAATGGTTCGCCAACGGTTTTGATGCGTTCGACGCCCATATCGGCCAACGCTTTTTCGAATTGCTTAACGACACCCTGGACACCTTTGACGTAGTCATTGTCTTTGAGATCTTCCGGCACGTGCTTTAAAGCGCGTTCGAAGTTGTCGATAACCGGTAATAAATCTTCGATGACGGTAGCTTTAACGCGAGTACGCAGACCGGTCATTTCGGCGTCGTGACGACGGCGGATGTTGGTAGCGTCGGCACGTTCGCGCTGCAAAGCTTCGGTTAGTTGGTCGATTTGCAGCTGTAAGTCTTCGGCTGGAATGGCTGGAGTGTCATCTTTTTTAGGCTGCTTCTTGGACTTATCGGTCATCTTAAATACCCTTAGCGACTTTGTGTACCAATAATGCACTGCCAGCAAGTACTGCTGCGGCGACTGCAGCCCCCGCCGCTAGTTCAGTAGCTGCTACCTCTACCGAGACTGCGTGGCTTGGATACGCATCGCCTGGATACGCGTTAGTTTGTGGTTGTGGAACAGCGCGGTTGATTCGCGCAATTCCTGTATTACGTTTAGACATATAGTACCTCCTCTAATTCTTGTCCGGCGCGTGACACCAGGTTCATGACATCACGGTAGCTCTGACGGGTTGGACCAAGCGTACCAATGTAGCTACGATCGCTGAAGGGGCTGCGGAAACGACTAATAATAAGTGTGCAGCCAGCGGCGCGGCCAACCGGGTTTTCCTGACCAATGTAGACGCTGAGCGGCTCGTTTGGAGCGGCTTCGCGTAGCCATGGCTCTAGATTATCGAGTAATTGGGCCACCTGCTGCACATGAACGCCACCAATAAATTCAGGCTGTCCGAACAAGTTGCTGAGTCCACTTATATAGAGTTGGTTGCCAATAGTTGCCAGGCCGAGGTTGTGCGTGAGCTCTACTAACGTATCGGCAGCATTTCGGATCATGCGTTCAGGGGCGCCGGCGTTTTGAACTCTGGACACTAAAGCCTTCTCGCCGCGACGTTCTAGCAAGCTGCTTGGCACGTTTTCGCCAAGGCTGTTCACATAAAAACGGTAGCCCTTGTCGGTTGGGACGCGGCCAGAACTGGTATGCGGCTGCATGATGAACCCCAGACGCTCTAGCTCGGCCATTTCGGCGCGAATAGTAGCTGAACTTACCTTAAAAGCCTTAGCGAGCAAGCTACTGCCAACTGGGCTGGCCACCTCAGCATACTGCTCAACGATAGCACTCAAGATGTTCTGCTGGCGAATTGTCATAGCTGTATCTTATAATTTTAGCACTCGCTAGTCAAGAGTGCCAACTAGTGCGTCTCGAGATAGTTTCTGATGTCATCTGCTAGCATTTGAGCTGTGGCGTGAGCTTTTGCTTCAAGGTCTGGGTCTACTTGGCGAGTTGTTACATAGGCTTGTACTTCATCGAGGGCCGCATTGATATCGTCGTTGATTATAGGTAGATAATGATCAGTGTTCAGAAGCTGCTCAAGCTCGTCCAGCGCGGTTTGGAGTCGCAGTCGAGAGTCAGCAGCGTCAACGACGTCACCATAGCGGCGCTGTAAACGAGCCTGCCAGGTTGCAAAATCTGGCGGTAACAAAAATATTGCCATAACTGCCTCGTCAAACGCCTTGAACTCTTTGACGCCTTGAACTTCGATATCAGTGAGGGCAACTTTTGATTCGTCATGGGCAACCTGTATCTCGGCGACGCTCGTTCCGTATATATTTCCACTGTACATTTTTGCTTCAACGAAACCGTGTTCGTCCAGCATGCGCTCCGCTTTTTTGAGGTCCATAAAATGATATTCTAGGCCATCTTGCTCGAGCACACCGTGGTTGATGCGAGGCGGACGTGTTGTGTGAGAAACGAGGTGATGATATTGGTTAGTTTGAAGTAAGCGATCTTTAAGCGCATCCTTGCCCGCGCCAGTTGGGCCTACAAGCAATAAAATTGGTGTTTTTTTTATAAGATCGATTGCTGACTGGCTTGGTTTATAAGAGGATAGCTTGTCGCTTAGCGCTTGATTCATTGTTAATTTATAGCAGACTTACAGAGGTAAGACAAGCTTAAGGGGTGTCATCCGCACCGTTGACAAAGCTTAAGCGTCTGGTATTATTACAGATATAACACTTCAAAAGCCTTAGAAAGGTAAAAAACAAATATGAAAATCAAGAAACTAGACGTTCGCGGCTTCTCGCACGATATTCTAATGGTCGCCTTCGTGGTTATCTTCGCCGTAGTCGGTGTTGGCTACGTTGTCGCCAGCCATGCCGATAGCTGCACATCCAGTTCCACGAAAAATTGCGCATCAGTTTCCATGCCAGTTACCTCGGCACGCTTGTCCAGCAAAGTAAAATGCTCGATTAGCGGCGTGACAAAAAGTCCGAAATTTGGTGATCAGGTAAACCCCATCTTAACCGTAACAAACATTGGCAAAGTACCTACCAGTGTGTCCGGCGATGAACATCTGGGTGCCTACAACAGCGCGGGTAAGAAAATCGTAATTAAAGGCGGCCCTGTAAGCAGCCTCAAGCTAGGCCCCGGCGAAAGCTTTACGATGGCTATGCCACCGTACACCGTGCAATATGCCACTAAAGACGCAGTTAAAGGTGTCTACGCAGCATCCAGCAAGCAAACACCAAAGTACGCCTGCTCAGCCATTTTTAACTTGCCGCGCACTCCAGCCGCTAAAAGCTAACTGGTCATGAGCCCGTTTGGCGCTCGATTACAGAAGTTACTCACTCGATGCTCATATGCGTTAGCTGCGCTACTGCCCTTCCTGGTTCCCTTTGACGCTAACCGCAACATTGATATGCAAGGCTTGATTTTGCTGATAGCCGGTGGGTTTTCCTGGTCTGCGCTCGCGTTACGCTATCGCAGAACCTTGCAGCAACTCTCACCCGCATCATGGGCATTGATCGCTGTCTACGTTGCTAGCTGTCTCATCAGCCTAGCTGCTACCCATGCTGGTCCGTATGCCATCGCCGGTTCGCCGTACATCAGACTGGGTTCGCTTGGACTGATCGCCTGCATTGGCGGTGGGCTTCTGTTGCAGCGCTTCGATACTCGCACTTTGATCAAATACCTCTACGCCAGCATCTCGCTCGTGGCGTTGATCTCAATTCCCTACACACTGATTGAGTTTCACTCAGTAGTGCGAATCAGCGGGCTGGTGGCGCAGGCTGATGTGTTTGGGGTGCTGCTGGGCTGTGGTTTCTTGCTTGGCCTGGCGCTCATCAATGATGCTTCTAAGTGGCGCAACTATCTGCTCGCCAATCAGTGCCTACTTGTCGTACTTTTACTGCTAACTGGCACGCGAGCGGCCATTTTGCTGACAATTGCGCTTGCTGTTTGCTGGCAGCTTCAAAATCAGCGTTCGCGCTTTCTTAAATTTGTGCCTATCTACGTGATACTGATTGTCGTGTTGGTTGGTAGCGTGCACTATATTCAGCCCAATAGACTGACCAATGTTGCTTACGCGAGCGAGAGTGTGAGCTATCGCCGTGATCTACAATCCGCGGCACTCAGGAGCAGCTTAGACAAGCCACTTTTGGGGTATGGCGCCGGTAATCTAGCAGACGCCTTAGACTGTACGAAGTTGTCCGAAAAATCTCTGCAAACGACCTGCCACGACGGTTATTTCTTTAATAGCAGTCACAATATTTTTATTGATCGAATGCTTGGTGTTGGCTGGCTTGGTGGTCTGGCCTATCTATCGATTATCATATTTGCCATATACCAAGGCTTGCGTGCCAAAAATCAGGCTCACATATTTGGCTATCTGGCACTGTTAATCAGCCTATACTATCTTACGAATGTTACCAGTGTGGTCCTTGAGCTTCTGCTTTGGGTCACGCTACTGCAATGTCTTAAAAAGCCTCCAACAAAGACATAATTTTGCCTGTTGACAAAGCATAAGCGTATGCTATTATTACAACATATTATCCAAAGTGCCTTACGAAAGGTAAAAACAAAATGAAAATTAAAAAACTTGATGTCCGCGGCTTTTCGCACGATATTTTAATGGTCGCCTTCGTGGTTGTTTTCGCCATCGCCGGGGTTGGCTACATTGTCGCTAGTCATGCCGACAGTTGTCCACCAGCGTCGGGCGCGGTATCTTCAGCTTCGGGTCCAGTGTCTGGAGAGAGTTGCCCAGCCTCAGGCCCAGTTTCACAGGTTGCATCAGCACCCTCTCAGCTCTCGGCAAAATGCACGATCACTAACGTAGCAGCGGCACCAAGCATGGGTGCAACAATTAGCCCAATTCTGACAGTCGCTAACACCGGGAACCAGCCATTCAGCCCGAGGGTAGTCGTCAGCTTTAGCATATTACATGCTAACGGCCGCTCAAACGCAGTTAAGCATGAAGGCCATACATTAGCTCAAATCGCGCCAGGCAAAAACGGCGTAATTAGACTGTTTAACACACAGGTAGGTGCTGCACAAAGTGCAGGCGATAAAGGTGTATACACCATAACTACGACGACCTCGCCATCGTTTAGCTGTACTGCTAGCTACATTCAACCTGCTAAGGCGTAGCTAGTCGCGCTTGAGCATGACGGTAAAGGCTTCGGCTGGGATGTCGACTTTCCCGAAGCGTTTCATACGCTTTTTGCCTTTGGCCTGCTTGGCGAGAACCTTCTTTTTGCGTGATACGTCGCCGCCGTATAAGCCGGTGGTGACGTCTTTGCGGAAGGCACTGATATCTTCACGGGCGATAAAGCGGCCGCCGATAGCTGCCTGCAATGCGACCTGGAAGTTCTGGCGCGGGATAACCTCTTTGAGTTTAGCGACCGTTTCTCGGCCCAAGCGATCGGCTTCAGTTTTGTGCGTCATGACACTTAAGGCGTCGACTCTTTCGTTGGCAACGTAGAAATCGAGCTTTACGAGGTCTTCGGCGCGGTAATCATCTAACTCGTAGTTAAAGCTGCCATAGCCGCTGGTGATACTTTTGAGTTGGTCGTAAAAGTCTGTTAGCAAGTTAGCGAGCGGGGCTTCAAAACTAACAACGGCACGGTCTTCGACGTAGCTAAGGTTTTTTTGCAAACCGCGACGAGCAGAAATGAGTTGGATAACGCCACCGACGTAGTTTTGCGGCACGACGATTTCGCCTTTAATCCACGGTTCTTTAATGACCTCGATGCGCGCCGGATCGGGTAAATCGGCAGCACTTTGAATGTCGATCTGTTCGCCGCTGAGTAAGATGATTTGGTAATCGGTTGATGGATTTGTGACGACTAAATCGAGGTTATACTCGCGCTCCAAGCGTTCTCGGACGATGTCCATATGGAGCAAACCCAGGAAGCCGATGCGGACACCAAAGCCAAGAACCGGAGAATTTTCTGGAACAAATTGCAGGGCTGAATCACTGAGGCTCAACTTTTCTATGGCGTCTTTGAGCTCCTGGTAGAACTCATTACTCTCGGGGAAGAAACCGGCATAGACAAATGGTTTTACGTCTTGGTAACCGGGGAGTTGTTCGGTGGCTGGGCTTGATACAAGCGTTACCGTGTCACCGACTTTGGCTTCGCGGGTGGTTTTGAGGTTGGTAACTACGTAGCCGATTTCGCCGGCTTCCAGTCTCTGGCCAGCAGTCATTTCTGGTTTGAGGGCGCCGACTTCCAAGGCGATGCCGGGCGCGCCGGTGGCGATCATCTTAATTTGGTCGCCTTTTTTAATAGAACCGTCAAAGACACGAATGTACAGAATAACGCCGCGGTAATCGTCGTAGTAGCTATCAAAAATAAGAGCGCGAGTTTCTGGCAGTACCGAGCTTTTTGGTGGCGGGACAAGTTCGACAACCGCGTCGAGCACTTTGTCGACACCAACGCCGGTTTTGGCAGAGATTAGCAAAATATCTTCTTTTTTGCAGCCGAGCAAGCTGATGACTTCGGCGCTAACGCGCTCAACATCTGAGGCTGGTAAATCAATCTTGTTAAGCACTGGGATAATTTTGAGGTCGGCAGCGATAGCCAGGTAGACGTTTGCCAGAGTCTGAGCCTGGATGCCCTGGCTGGCATCAACCACCAAAAGCGCGCCTTCGCAGGCTTCGAGGCTGCGCGAGACTTCGTAGCTAAAATCGACGTGGCCAGGCGTGTCGATTAGGTTGAGTTGATGGCCTTTGTAGTCCATGCGAACCGGCGCCAGCTTAATGGTAATGCCCTTTTCACGCTCCAGGTCCATGCGGTCGAGCAGCTGGGCTTTCATGTCGCGTTTGAGGACGGTGCCAGTCAGCTCCAAAAGTCGATCGGCAAGCGTCGACTTACCATGATCAATATGGGCGATAATACAAAAATTTCGAATATGGTCTTGCTTCATGTCACACCATTGTATCAGAGGTGGAGGCTTAGAGTTTAATTGTTTTGAGCGCAAGCTGGCGAGCGCGAGCGAAAATCGGGCGAACTTCGTCCAAGCCAAAGAGCGCCGAAACGGCAAGATGCACACCAAAGACAACTGCCGCGATAGAGAATAATTTACTGCCAAGCGTGAAGAAACCACGGTCGTCAATGCCCAGTGGATATATGGAGATCATAATAAAGCCAGCCACGAGGCTAAAGCCGGTAACCGACATGATACGCGCGACACCGCCCCAGAACTTGGCGTCAAATAACTGGGGATCACGGATAAGCATAATGGTGCTCAATATAATAACTTCAGTCATGGATGATAGCGACTGAGCAATTGCCAAGCCAGCTACGCCGTACCCGCCAGGACGGGTCAATGCGACCGCGACAGCGATGTTAAAGGCAATTGTAAACAGCGATACCAGCAGTGGTGTCTTGGTATCTTTTTGGGCATAGAACCAGCGAGACAGAATCGAGTAAATGATACGGAAAAAGATGGCGAGCGTTAGGAAGCCAAATATAGTGGCGATTACTTGGTTGCCGTTGGTGTAAATCAAGCGGGCAAGGTAGCCACGCGTGAAGAAGCAGACGACAACAAGTGGTGCACTAATCCAGATCATGGCCCTCAGTACCATCAAAAAGTCACGGCGGAATAAGTCAGGCCGACCTTGGCTGAGCCTGGCGTTGAGCCGTGGGAAGGCGGCGGTTGAGATTGCAGTCCCGATCAACAATATTGGCGCCATACTGAGCACAAAGGCGTTGTTGTAGTTACTGATCGATCCAGCTCCTAAGCCGCTGGCAAGGTTGGTTTCGACGATATCTTCAATTTGATCAACACCTTGGTCGAGCGATCGAGCCGGTAAGGCGTGTAGCACCGCGCGAAAATCACGTGAGCGCCAGGCAATATGCGCGTGCCATCTAAAGCCCGTTTTCCAAAGACCACAAGTGACAACTAGCAGCTGGAGGACGGCACCAATCAACGCACCGACACCCAGTCCAACTAAACCAATGCTATCTTTAAATATGTATATGCTGGCAATAATCGAGACATTATAAAATAGCGGTGCGATTGCAAAAAACAGAAAGCGTCCAAGCGTTTGTTGCACGCTTGTTAATATGCCGGAAATGGTAAAAAGCAGTGGGTTGAGTGCCAGCAGGCGCATAATATTGGCGGCTGTATTGAGCTGGTCTTCCGGCAGTCCGGGCGCGACAATATAGTGAATGAGCGGCTTGGCGAACAACAGGATAATCACGGCCACAATAGCCATAAGTATGGCCAGCAGGTTCATCAGCGAGGCGGACAGTTCCCACATACCTCGGCGGTCGCCTTTATAGAGCCTGTCGGACAGAAATGGCATAAAGGCCACGCCCAAGGCGCCTGCGGCTAAGGTGAAGAAAAAGAAATCAGGGATAATGATGGCCGCAAAGTAAGCGTCGGTGCTCTGCGGGCCGGTGAGCGGGAAGTTACCATTGACTAACTTGGTACGCAAAAAACCCAGAACCTGGCCTAGCAGCGAGGCACCAATCAGTAATGCGGCGATATTACCGATGTTTATTTTCGGATTTTTCTTATGGGTGTCGGTAGGCGTCATGCAACTTTCATAGAGTTTTTACTCCTATCCAGTATAAAGCAGCGGCTACCTAGTACAAAGAAGCAGTTTGAGGTAATTTAGAGCCCTTGAGGACTTCTAGCACTTCGTCGGCGTCAACCGTTTCTTTTTCGATGAGACGATCTTTGAGAACCTCAAGCTTGTCTAAATTGGCTTTGATGACAAAGCGAGCGCGATTGGCAGCTTCGGTGATGAGGCTTTCGACTTCTTGGTCGATGACCTTAGCGGTATCTTCTGAGTATTCACGTTCGTGGACCATACGGTCGATCATCATACCTTCTTCGACGCGGAAAACCTGGTCGCGGAGCTTTTTGCCCATACCTTGGTTGATGATCATGTCGCGGGCTAGCTCTGCGGCACCGCGTAAATCGCTGCCGGCCCCTGTCGTGATACGATCTTCGCCAAGCATGACTTCTTCGGCGATGCGGCCACCAAGGCCACGGGCTAAGATGTCTTTAAACTGAATTAAGGAAACGAAGACACGGTCTTCTGGCGGGATGAACCAGGTAACACCACCGGTACCGCCGCGCGGAATGATGGTGACTTTGTGGACGGGGTCGCTGTCTGGCAAGACGTGTCCGACGAGCGCGTGACCAGCCTCGTGGTAGGCGGTGGTTACTTTGTCGGCCTCGGTCATGACTTTGCTCTTGCGTTCTGGTCCGATTGCGACACGCTCGAAAGCTTCAGTAACGTCGTGCTGTGTGATCTGATCGTGACCATTACGGGCAGCAATAATAGCGGATTCGTTGGCGATATTGGCAAGATCGGCGCCCGATGAACCGGCAGCTTTAGCAGCCAGCGCGTCGAGATCGGCTGTCTTAGCCAGTGGCTTTTTAGCAAAGTGAACTTTAAGGATTGCTTCGCGGTCTTTGCGATCCGGCAACCCAATATTAACGCGGCGGTCAAAACGGCCGGGGCGAAGCAAGGCTGGGTCAAGCACATCGGCGCGGTTGGTTGCGGCTAGCACGATAACGTTTTCGCCCTGGTCAAAACCGTCCATTTCCACAAGAATCTGATTGAGGGTTTGTTCGCGCTCATCGTGCCCACCGCCCATTCCGGAACCGCGGCGACGGCCGACGGCATCAATTTCGTCAACAAAGATAATACATGGAGCATTCTTTTTAGCCTTAGCGAATAGGTCGCGGACACGCGATGCACCGACACCAACAAACATTTCGACGAACTCTGAACCGGAAATACTAAAGAATGGCACGTTAGCTTCACCGGCAACGGCGCGTGAAAGCAAGGTTTTACCTGTTCCCGGAGGGCCTACAAGTAGCACGCCCTTAGGGATGCGGGCGCCCATGCCGGCAAACTTCTTTGGGAACTTCAAGAACTCAACAACTTCTTCGAGATCTTGCTTGGCTTCTTCTGAACCGGCGATTTCCTTAAAAGTGACTTTGTCCTTCTCGTTGCCGTATAAACGAGCACGGCTCTTGCCGAAACTCATGGCCTGGTTGCCCTGACCTTGAGCACTGCGGAGCATAAAGTACAAAATTCCAGCGATAATAAAGACCGGGATAATCGAGCTAGCCAGCGTTACCCAAGCTGAGCTGCCACTGGCCTGAGACTTGTAGGTTATTGGAACTTTATTAGTGTTCAGGCCTTGATCTTTAAGGCTCGAACCGCCATCTACGTATGACTTAATCGTAGCCTTGTCTTGGCCTTTTGGTGTGATGTCGAGCTGATTACCAGACACAACTATTTTGCTGTATTTGCCGGCGTTGGCATCAGAGATTGCGGTGCTCGAAGATACTTCTTTAAGTGTGCTCGGTTGGTTAACAGAAGCAAAAATGATCAAGCCAAATAGAATGAGCAGGGCGATAAACCCAGCGTTTTTTGCACTGCGATTATTGCCTTTGGTAGGCTTGCGATTCGATCGGTTGGGCTTTTTATCCATAGGCATTAATTATACCCTTGCCGAAAGCATTTGCCTAGCGCTCCAAACCTGTGAGTGCCAGATTATCGGCCCAAACGATTAAATTTACTCCGCTCATAACGTCAAATTGGCTGCCAGGATGACCAACTTTTGCAGCAACGACTAAGCGCTCTAACTTCTTACTGTCAAAACTGCGAATCCCGTTCGACCGCAGCCAACCGGCCATGACTTCACGGGCCACGGAATGTGGCAAATGAGTAAACCACTGCCTATCGAGTCGGCCTTTCACAATGTGGTCTTCCAGCTGCTTGGCAATAGCCGTGTCAATCTCGTGATTCTTAGCCCGCAGCTCGGTGATGATCTCTCCTAGTTGCGCCCGCGCGTCATCATCAAACTTTGTGAGTACGTTGTGACGCACATAGTTACGCAAGTAAGCCGTGTCTTGATTGGTACTATCTTCGCGCCACTGCAGTTGACGTGCCTTGGCGTGTGCCACCAAAACATGCTTCGGGACGTGCAGCAACGGTCGCTCTAAACCGGGCCGATTGGCAAGTGCTGTTAAGCCTTTACGCCCACTGCCCCGCACTAGGTTAATAATAGCTGTTTCCAGCACATCATCCTGGTGATGGGCCGTAATAATTGCATCCGCACCTGTTGATGCTCTGACCTGCTCCAAAAAATCGTAGCGCGCTTTTCGGGCCGCCGCTTCACTAGCATCTGGCCCAAGTTCAATTTTGTGATACACAAACGGCAACTTGTACTCACTCGCCACCTTTTGTACCAATCGACGGTCTTCTGCCGAGTCCTCGCGGATGCCATGGTCCAGATGAGCCACCGTTAGCTTCCAAAGCGGTTTTTGAGCTTTAGCGTTGTGCGCGTGCAACATATGCAGTAAAACCATAGAATCCACACCACCGCTGACGGCAACAACGTATTTTCCTGGCTTTGGTAATACGACTCTCATACCCCTATTGTAGTGCAGGATCTATATATCTTTCCACCGGCGACCAACCGATGGCTTAAAACCGATGTTAGTGAGTACGTTAAAAAACTGCAGTTCTGGGCCGCTGGCATGGTCAGGAAGCGATCGCCGCCTGGCCTGAAGCTTGGCAATTTCATGCGCAGTATTAGCACGACCTTCTTTTAACTTTTGAATGTGCTCAGTTACGCCTTTTTCGGTCGCCAGGTAGCGCACTGCGCCAAACAGCGTAGCCGGATCTTCGGGGAAGATCTGCTTGTCCCAGTCGTATTGCCGATTTGTTAAGCGCTTAGAACCAGCGCGCCAAAAATGTAACTTATGTGTCGCCAAACGATATACGCGTGAGATCTCCCTGCTATCACCCATATTTGTTACTGTCAGATACCAGGCGTACCCGTGAAAACCAGGGTCTGGCAACTCAAGATCGAGGAATAGGCGATGCTTCTCGACAATTTCGCTGTCTCTACGCAAGAGTCGTTGGTCATTTAGATCCATCATCTCACCACCATCAGTAATAATCTTTCCAGCTATCGCGCTGTTTTTGCTGGCGAACAGCTGCCGGTTCGCTTCATAGAATTCATCGGTGAACTCGTGGGCCGTCTGCGGCGTATGCGGGCCAGCCGCGATGAATGATTCGGAGTTATAAAAAAAGCGGCTCTCAGCCGCTGCTCGGGTTTCTAACTGTGTTTTATACATACTAAACCTTGACTATAACTTTTAAGCGTTGATAATACAACTTCAATATCTTATCCTCAGAATCACCTTCGCGACAGAAGTGATTTCTGGTAAACTGAAGCTCAGTTAGTTAAAACAAATATGCTCCAAGAATTACTCCTGTTTTTAGTCGGCATTGTTATAGGCGTCATGAACGCTATTGCTGGTGGCGGTATGCTGCTGGGTTTTCCGGTGCTGTTAGCAACGGGCACACCGGCACTAGTTGCCAATGTTACTAGTAACATTATCATTTTGCCGGGCCTGATTACTTCGGCCTACGGCTACCGTAAATACTTGCGACGGATCCCAAAGGCCTACTTGCTGCTGGCGGCTCCCTGCACCGTTGGTGCCGGTATCGGGGCAGTGATATTACGCAATACGCCGTCCTCTAACTTTGAACAGCTGGTTCCAGGGCTCATCGTGTTTGCTGTAGTTTTGTTTGCCTTCCAACCATTTTTACACCAACACGTGCACCGTCATATGAATGGTCCAGCCAAACATCGCAAAAGGATACAGCCTGTTCTCTTGCTTGCAGTCGCCATGTTCCCGTTGTCTATATATGGCGGCTACTTTGGCGCCGGCTTTGGTTTCATAATGTTAGCGTTTCTAGGCTTTACCAAAATGCATGAAATCCACCAGATGAACGCCCTCAAAAACCTCATGTCAATCTGTATCGTCGTTACTTCGATTATTTGCTTATTCAGCGCCCACCTGATCGATTGGAGGCAAGGCTTGGTTATGGGATCCGGCAACTTGATCGGTGGTTACGTTGGCGCGATGGGCGCCCAAAAGTTCTCGTCACACGCTATTCGGATC
>JAQBRQ010000022.1 GCA_028286385.1 Candidatus Saccharimonadota bacterium | reverse complement strand
GCCTCTTACCGTCGTCCGGTGCCAAGAAGGTAACCAGCCGGGTGATTGCCAGCGGTATCTTTATTAAATATCCGGCCTTAATGTCGCCAAGTGACCCAGCAGTCCAAACTATCGTCGAAAAGGCCAGCATACGGGCTCTACGGGCGCAAGCTGAGCAGCTTTTGCCGCAGCGCCTGGAGACTTTGGCCGCTAAGCACGGTTTTGAGTATAAAGACGTTGCTATTAAGCAATTAAAAAGCCGTTGGGGCAGCTGCGATCAGGATAAACACATTGTCCTAAATCTGTACTTGATGCAATTGCCCTGGGAATTAATTGATTACGTCCTGCTGCACGAGCTAACGCACACCCAAGTGCTGCACCACGGACCCAAGTTCTGGGGCGTCATGGAAGACCTGATGCCGCAGCTCAAAGACCATCGCAAAGCCATGCGTGGCCACCAACCTAGCTTGGCCGGTTCATTAGCGGCCTGACCTGTGCCATAATAGATAAGCTATTATGCTTACGCCTAAGACAACCAAAACCACTACAGCCACCGGCGAACACCTCGAACACGAACGATTAATCAGCCTTGTTAACAGCATGGCCGATGCCGTTATCGCTGTTGATCAACAGGCCAAAATTGTGATGTACAACGGTGCCGCTCTCAATATCTTCGATGTGAACACCATCAAAATCGGCAGCGCGCTCGATCGACTGCTCAAACCTGTCGATAAGAACAACCAAGAAGTTAATATTGTCGAAATGGTCCAATCGGCCGTTGTTCCGATCACTAACCGTGATCTTCGGCTTGGCTATGCCGACGGCAGTTTTATTAACTTGTACCTCAGCATCGCACCGGTGCACCTAGGCTACGGCGAAAAGGGCCAGCGCGGCTATGTTCTACTGCTGCGCGACATCACCCGCGAAAAATCACTTGAGGAAGAGCGAGACGAGTTTATTAGTGTCGTCAGCCACGAACTGCGCACACCAATTGCTATTTCCGAAGGCAACATTAGCAATGCCGAGTTTATCGCTGAAAAGTCAGGCGATATGACGGCGATTAAAGCTGCTCTCAAAGAAGCGCATAACCAGGTGCTGTTCTTGGCCGACATGATTAACGACCTTTCGACGCTCAGCCGGGCCGAGCGCGGCGTCCTCAAGGTAGAGGTCGAGCCAATCAACGTCCACGATCTCGTCACCGAGCTGGCCAACAACTATAGCGTGCAGGCCAAAGCCAAAGATCTTGAGTTTAAGACCGAACTCGACCCAAAGCTCGAGCTACTGCAGTCCAGCAAACTCTACGTCCGCGAAATCCTGCAAAACTTTATTACCAACGCCATTAAATACACGGCCAAAGGCACGGTTACACTCCACGCCACAGCCGACCCCAAAGGCGTGCGCTTTGCCGTTACCGACACCGGCATTGGCATCGGCAAGGGCGACCAGCAAAAAGTCTTCGACAAGTTCTTCCGCTCCGAAGATTACCGCACCCGCCAAGCCAACGGCACCGGCCTTGGACTATACGTAACCATGAAGCTAACTCGCCTCATTCACGCCGAGATCGAGCTAAAGAGCGAACTCAACAAAGGCTCAACCTTCACGATTTTTATTCCAAATCTCGACTAGATTCTGTACTATGTTGGTATTACTCAAGGAGGCCCAATGGCTGAACTGCGACCAACCCTGAACGAAAATCCTTCTACCTATATTGATGACATCGAGAAGGCGCATGATATGGCACTCGCAAGCGATAAGTATATGACAGCAGCATTGGCTCACCGCGATGCCGGCCAAGCCTTAATTGCACATGCAGGGCTCGAGCAGGCAATGATACCATTGGATAGGGAACGACCCGCGTGGTACCGACGAAGCAATCGCAAAGAGTATAAGGAGCAGCGAAAACGTATCGCTAATGATACCGAGGAATCCAGAACAAATGTCACTGAAACCTCGGGAAGGGCAGCAGTACACTATTTAGAAGAGGTCGAGGACGATACATACAACCATGTTGGGCTTAGGGCTGCGATAAGTCGTGAGCAACCTCTTGAAGTCGGAATGCGTCATCGCGGCACCATTGGCGACTTGCTTGCAAAAGAAGCGATCTATCGCACCATAGCTTCAGAGCGACAAGACTTAGCCGAAAACCTTTACGACAATCCTGTTAGTGAGCGCTACGCTAAAGAAGCAGGCTACGAAAAACTGACCATTCATGAAGTGACCGCGCTACTGCGTCACCGGGTCGGGCTTAAAAAAGAGCTGGCGTACGCCAAGAGAGGCATACCAATCGACTTTGTTACCACTAACGCGAACAAGAGTCGTCTTAAAGATTTATACAGGACAATTGACACCGATCCTTGCGCCGTAGAGATTACCGATTCAGAGCTTGCAGATCAAACTTTCTGCCGTTCAATTATGCATGATGTTATGGCTGTAGTAAGCGGGGCAAATAGCGATATACAAACGCTCTATCGCCGCCGCGTGATCGCGCCAGTAGAAGAGGAAATTAATAAGATCAGCACGGTAGTTGACGACATCGTCTCTGGCCGCGCGAGCGCATGACTGGCAGGCAGATGTTGCGGCCTTTCCAGATGACTTCATGCACAATCTTCAACCCGAGCTTGGGCTAACCTAACACAGCTGTAGCTACTTGAGCCTCTACGCTCGGCATACTGGCAATTGCGCGTAGTTGATCCAATATAGCCCGTTCGCGACGCGCCCTGCCAACTCCTAACAGTGCCTTGGTTGCCACAACTGCGAGCGACACCACTCCAGTAGCTGCTTTGTTCTCCCTGGATAATTGTGCTCTATTTGCGGTTTCTGCGTAGTTGAAAATCATTCTACGGGCGTCCTGCATCTTAGTATAATTGCTCGATTCTCTGGACCTCATCCTTTGTGCGTCTCCTGTATATCCATACACTAGACGTGGACCGGGATCATCGTGAATAGCGAGGTAGTAGCTAGCAAGTACTGGATCCTTGGTCAGCGTAACGTATGAAAAGAACATGCTCGGATCTTCTGTATCCCGAGCCCAGAAGAATAATTCGTCAAACGCCGCATCTGCAGTGTGACGATAAGCTTTCGCTGCCGCATCGACTGGAGATTCATTTGCTTGTTTATGCCCTCTGCGCCACTTGTTAGTTGCTACGCCAATAGGCTTTGGCGCCACTTGATGTAGGCCAACCGCTTCTTCGAGTTCTTGTCGAGCTGTTGAGACGGCACCCAAATGGTATTCGTAGCGGTCAACAACATCGAGACGCTCAAAATCTTGCTTAGTACGAAGCCTCGATCCAATTTCCTCCATATTTTGGTTAAGGCGGTAATAGGCTTGCGGCGTAGCAAGACTGCGCGATAGGAAATCCTGAACCTCAGGATTGGCGAGCGTTTCTTTTATCTGTTCGTTGTCTTGCCCCATAGTTGAACAGGATTATACTGTGTAACTATATCTTTGGCAAGGATGGGTAGACGCGCATAACGGGCAGGCAAATGTTGCGGCCTTTCCAGATGACTTCGTGGAACTCGTATTGCCACATTGAATAGTTGAGCAGGGCGATGTCGTAGAGCGCGGCAAAGGGCAGCAGCACCAAGCCTCTGAGCAGGGACTTACGGTAAGTGAGGTTCATAATTTTGGCGTAGAAAATAGTTAGAAGCGTACAGACTACAGCGCTAAATACTGCCAGCACCCAGACGCCGGTTAAAATTGAGATTATTAAGATAAGGAAGGGCCAGACCAGAAGTGCGAATTCGGCAAGGCTCACAAGCAGCACCAGCTCCGGGCGGCGATGGAGCTGCGGGTAACGAGTTCGAATGCCGGTGGCTAGTTGCTCATCGAGGCTTTTACGGCTTGATACGCCCATGGCGGCATCGGAGCACAGGAATGTGTAACCCTGGGATGCTTCGGCGCTTCGGTGCGCTAAATGGCGTTCTGGCAGAATGCTCTGTTTGTACGAGGCGAAGCCGCCGGCACTGCGCAATGCTTGCCGCGTGATCACCCAACAGCTACTCAGTACCGGTGGTCGTTGGAATAAACGACGAGGCAATGCCAGCTCCCAGGCGTAGCGGCACGATTGCACCACAGATGATACCACGCCATGTTCTTTGGCCATAAAGCTGCGCGGCACCACGCAGAGCATGCTTTTTTTCTTCTGCAGCATGGTTTTAACGATTACTTGCAGGCTGTCGGGGCCAAAGCGGGCGTCAACGCCGCAGAACAGCAGCAGTTCACCATTGGCGGCCTTGGACAGCTGGTCGTAAGCGTAGTTTTTAGCCAACCAGTGTTCGGGCGGCACATCACCGGCAATAAAGCGGACGCCGTCGTGCGCAAAACCGCGGATAATCTCTGGGGTACGCTTGTTCTGCGAGCAATCATCGAGCACCAAGATCTCTAACTTGTGGTAGTGACACTTTAAAAGCGATCTTAAACAGGCCTCCAGATCGGATGTTTCGTTGCGGGCCGGGATAGCAACCGTCAGGCTCGGCAAGTCGTTATTGGAAATATCCTGTTCAAGAACCGGCGGTCGCGTAGTGCGTAGTTGCCGGGTGGTAGCCCACAGAATGACCGCGGCTCCAATCAGCTGCAGCGCAGCAAGCAGGTACCACCAAGTCAGTATATTGGCGTGCACGGCATGATTCACCGCCGCCAAACCTAAAGCGGCTGCTTGCCAGCCAATCAGCCAAAAACTTGTTCGCCGGGCCCCATGGAATAAGTAATCGTTCTGGGTACGCCCGTCTATCAACCGCAGCAAATTAACTGCTCGATAGACACTTATAATCATGACCAGCGTTGCCCAGCCACTCACTGCAGCTAGTACAATGCCTACAGTGGTAATCGCGAGAGCCGCTAATACGACGATCGCCAGGGGTTTTCGCCAGTGCCAAAAGGCGGGAAGCCACAAAAGCAGCTCAAATAACGTAACAATTCCGAGGCCTATAAGCGCAAGCGTCATGCCTGTACTATAGCAAAGACGACCCCCACATCAGCCATCGGATTACGGGAGTGGTTTAAAAAGGGAGGTAAACAAGGCTTGACCTCAGAGGATCAAGGTGATATCCTTGACAACGGTTGCCTACAAATCTATGTAGGCTTTTTTATTGGCAAACATAGCGGGAGTACACATCGTGGCAGAGACCAAGCCGAGCAAGAAGACAGCAGCGAAGAAGCGAATTGTTAAAAACCCAGAAACCTTCCGCGAACGCGCGATTAAGGCTTCGGAAACAGGTGATATACCAAAGCGTAGCGCTCGCCTTAAGGCGGCCGCCGGCAAAGCTACTAAACCTGTTTTGCAGCCAGTCGGTAAAGCGTCAGGTAAAGTATTTGGGCTAAAGCCTTTTCTGCTACTTCGCAAACCACTGCGGATCGTTGGCAAGATTTTGGTGCCAGTGTATGTACGCAACAGTTGGGGAGAACTCCGTCTTGTTGTGTGGCCGAGCTGGAAAGAAAGTCGCGATTTAACCTTCGCCGTTCTGGTTTTTGCCATCATATTTGGTGTAATTGTCGCGGCAGTAGATTTTGGCCTCGACAGACTCTTTAGAGACGTCTTATTAAAGTAAAGGATATATTATGAGCAGCATTAAACGATACGATACAAGCAAACAATGGTACGCGATCCACACCTATAGTGGTTACGAAGAAAAGGTCGCCGAGAGCATCCGCCAGCGCGCCGATAGCCTCGACATGAGCGACAAAATCTTTGAGGTCTTAGTACCTAAAGAAAAAATGATCGAAATTAAGAACGGTAAGCGCCGCGTAGTCGAGAAGCGCATCTTCCAAGGCTATGTTCTGGTTCACATGAAGCTCTCCGAAGACGCTTGGTACATCGTTCGCAACACGCCATCTGTCACCGGTTTCGTCGGTTCTGGCACCGATCCTACACCTCTCGAACAAGACGAAATCGAGAAGATCCAGAAGCGTATGGGCCTCGAGCAGCCAAAGCACAAGATCGACTTTGCGGTTGGCGAAGTTGTGTCTATCACCGATGGTCCTTTCAAGGGCTTCGATGGCGCTATCAACGAAATTGATCCAGCCAAGGGCAAGCTCAAAGTCCTCGTCAACATGTTCGGCCGCGAAACCCCTGTCGAACTCGACGGCTTACAGGTTAAGCGCGTCTAACTAGCTTTATATTTGTATTAGTGCTATAATATAACTATGCAAATTGAGCGACCAGACCTAAACAACTACGAGCAGAACCTCATAATTGAGAGGCGCCTTCGGGAAAAACGGGAAGACCGAACGTATAGGAGCCTCGGAGCACTTTGCTTTGCTATTCCAGGCGTAGCGCTTGGCGTTGAAGCCATTTCGGCTCTTTCACAGCATCATGAAGCTGACGCAGCTGGTTACGGTGCTGCAGCGCTCGTCACCGCCGTAATAGCTAGTCGCATTCTACCTAAGGCCAGCTAACACCCATGAACAGAGAGACTGAGTGCGCAGGAGCGATCGACATAGTTGGCGGTTTCAAGACGTGGGTTAAGTATGTTGGCGGCGCCGTAGTCGCCATGAATCTTCCTAAGCTCGGTATTGATCTGAATCATGGTGAGTCGATCGGCAAAGACATAAACTTACTTGCGCGCTCAGCAAGTTGCTTCATCATTTTGCACTCATTAGCCTCGGTTGCGGAAGGTTCAATCCTGAGAGAGCAAGAACAATTAGAGAACGCCCCGGATCTTGCAGAGTAACAGCGCACTGTTCCGCTAGACAACAGGGGTAATCTGTAGTATAATCAATCAGTTACGCACTTCTGTCTTAATACTAAATAAGAAAGGGAAGGAGATCTGCTGAAACACGCAGTTCGAAAATCACTATGGCAAAAGTTGTAAAAGCAAACCTCAAAATGAAGCTCAAAGGCGGCCAAGCAAGCGCAGCGCCTCCGGTAGGTTCTACCCTCGGTCAGTACGGTGTTAACATGATGGATTTTATCCAGCCATTTAACGATGCTACTAAGGACATGATGGGCCAGAACGTCACCGCTCATATCACGATTTTTGATGACAAGAGCATGCAATTCCGTGTTGTTGGTCCACCTACCGACGACCGCATTCGCGCTGAACTCGGCATCAAAAAGGGTTCCGGCAAGCCGAACAGCGAAAAGCTTCCTCAGAAGCTCACCGACGCTCAGCTGACCAAGATCGCTACAGAAAAAGCGCACGACATGAACGCTGAAGATATTGACGCCGTCAAAAAGATGGTCGCCGGCACAGCACGTTCTATGGGCGTGGAGATCGAAAACTAACATGAACCGGTTTGATTTTTTTGATCAGTCTAAACAGACGATGGTACGGAACCAAGCACTAGACGATGGCAACACCACTATGGCTGATGAGGTGCAGAAAGAAATTGACGCAGCAGCACCAGACTACGGTGGCCTTAGTCCGGAGGTATTTACGTTCGGTGCAGGTTTTACAACCGCATTTGAACGCCTGACACCCGCCGAACGACTTGCGGCAGCGCCTACGGTCAATGACTGGATGCTCTCAGCAATCCTAAGCGACCGACCAACGGCTGAAGCCTTAGATACGCTTCTCTGGGACACTGAAGCTGTAGCCCGTAATGTCCAAAAAGCCGCTATTAGCGCTCATGGAGAAGTTGCGCGCCAAGAAGAACTACTGCAACAATCACATAACGATTAAGAATTTAGGGAGTATAACTATGTTAAGCGAAAGCGGAGAAATCATCAGGGCAGCAGACCAAAGAGTTGCTGAAGGCCACATAGCGTTTGAAGAATCGTTGAGTAGGACAGCCGAAGTTAACGAACCTGGAGTACTAACGGGACATATTGCATTCAACGCTGATCGCGTTGAAGTTGCCGAAGTTGCGGTTCGCACTGCAATGGGACTGAGTGCTAATACTCAAAGAGCAATGCGTTCCGTGCGAGAAGCACGAAAGTTGTTAGAAAAGTAAGTAAATTAATTTGTGGGAGGCCGACGGCCGCTACTACCACGAAAGGAACAACCACCATGGCTAAGACCAAAGCAGAACTACTAGAAGAAGCAAAAGCATTAGGTATCGAAGTCGATGCCAAAGCTAAAGTTGCCGAGATTCAGGCACTTATTAATAACAAACAGATGACTGATGATGCTCCAAGCCCTTCAGATGCTGATGATAGCGAAGATACCGCCGAAGCTGTAGCCGAAGAGGCTACTGAGACTGAAGCGCCTAAGGTGGCTAAAGCCGGTAAGCGCAGCGCTAAGGCCCTCGAAGAAGCCGAAGCCAAAGCAGCTAAAGAAGAGCGCAAGGAACATGCAGCCGACGAGGAAGAAAAGCCTAAGGGCCCAGTCGCGATTACTCGTTCACGTCTTGAGCGCCGAAGTAAGGGCTTCCGTAAGAGTGCCGAGAACCTCGAAGCCGACAAGCAGTACAAGCTTGAAGAAGCTATCGCCCTCGCTAAGAAGACCAGTCACGTCAAGTTTGACGCTACTGTCGAAATGCACATTCGCCTAGGTGTTAACCCCCGTCACGCCGATCAGAACATCCGCGACAACCTCGTCTTACCTGCCGGAACTGGCAAAACTATCCGTATTGCCGTCCTAACCGAAGATATTGCGACCGCTAAAGCCGCAGGCGCCGACATTATCGGTACTGACGCAGTCTTTGCGGAGCTCGACAAGGGCACCTTAAACTTTGATATCCTGATCTCAACCCCTCAGTTGATGGCTAAACTCGGTAAGTACGCTCGTACCCTCGGTCCTCGCGGCCTCATGCCAAACCCTAAGAGCGGCACCGTGACCACCGACATCGACAAGGCTATTGCCGAAGCTAAGGCCGGCCGCGTTGAATACCGCGTTGACACCACCGGTATCGTCCACCTCGGCGTTGGTAAAGTCAGCTTCTCCGAAGCTCAGCTTCTCAAGAACGTTCAGGCTGTCATTGCTAGCATCAAAGCTAACAAGCCGCAAAGCGTTAAGGGCACCTACTTTAGGGCTGCTCACCTAACGACTAGCATGGGCCCATCAATCAGCCTCGAACTTGCTGATATCAGCTAAATACTGGAACAGATACAACTAGCTGTGCAATACTAGCAGCATGATACTAGCTGGCATCACCGGAAACATCGATAGCGGTAAGACTACCGTCGCTAATTTTATGGCAGAGTCCATGCCACGTTCAGCGCACTACGAAAGCTGGCAGCTGATTGCTGAAGTGGCCAACGAACTTCGTTTGGCCACACCAAAACACCCTTCGTGGCGTGATCGCGACGCTATTAACGAGTGGCTCCGGCCGCTTCCCGGCATTCTACAGACTGCTACGCGCAAAACGGTTAGCATTGAGGTGCTAGAGCTCACCAAAGAGCGTGTGACAGCTCACCCGGAAAACTACACCAAGTTATTTGAGTACCTGGAGCTGATGGCCGCCCAGCCGGAGCTGCAAGCCGCCACTATCAGCGAAGCGACCAAAGAAACCTTCCGCAGCTTGCTGCAGTGGCTTGGCGGCTACTTGGCCAAAACGGCCGGTGGTGATATTTGGTATGCCGAACTCATCCGGCGGATTCAAGCCAATGACAAGGTTGATATTGTAACGATTGGCGGCGTCCGTTTTCCGGCGGATGCGATTTGCGTGCGCCAAGCCGGCGGTTCAATCATTAGTATCGAGCGTCCGGACCTAGCTCGACGTGATGAACAAGACCTCACCGAGCGCGAAGTCACATTAATTACTCCGGACAGCGGCATTATCAATAATGGTTCACTGGAGCAACTTCGGGCCTGCGCCGTGCAAGTCGTGCAAGATTTACAGACACAGAACTTGCAATTGACCTACGCTGCCGGCAGCTTTACGCCCCGTTAATCGCCGCTAATTATAAGCATTAGCAGTTATAAACACCTATTTGCGTAAAAATCACATTATTATTGTACTTGCCTTAAACGCGGCTGCTCAACTACAATACATACAAAGTTTTGGAGGAGTAACGTGGGAGTTTATAGCAACAAACAAATTAGAGCAGCTCTCGATGAGGGGCATATTGTTTGTCATCCGTTCGATCCCAAGCACATCAGCCACGCCAGCCTCGATGTAACCCTGGGCTACCACTTCTACCGTGTGGAGCGCATGAACGACCGCACCATTTACAATCCTTTCGACAAAGAAGATGTCGAACGCTACTTCGATGGCCCGTACAAAGCCATGCCTCATGGCGAATGGTGCAAGTTGAACGGTTTTATGCCAGTTGCTAACATTCCGCTCGATCACCCGGTGATCAGCCTCAAGCCCGGCGAGCGCATCCTGGCCCACACTCATGAGTTCTTTGGCATTAAGCCACCCGGCGCCTACGAAGTAAAGTCACGCTCCAGCTGGGGCCGCAACGGTGTAGCTGTCTGTTTTGACGCCGGTTGGGTCGATCCTGGCTACATTAACCGCTTAACACTCGAAATATATAATCTCAACGAGCGCGAAACTGTGTTGCTGCCGGTTGGTGAGCGCATTGCCCAAGCCGTCTTCGTGGAAACTGGTGAAGTCGAAGGCAACTACGGCAAGGGCCGCGATGATGGCTTCAGCGGTAAATATCAGCAGGGAACCGACCTCGACATGATCATCAAGACCTGGTCTCCCGACATGATGCTACCAAAAGCCTACAAAGACGTCCGCACTATGCCCCAAAAGATCGAAGGGCTTTCCTATGAATAAAGGCAAATACATTGTCCTCGAAGGCCCAGAAGGCGTCGGCAAGACCACCCAACTGCTGGAGTTAACCCGTCGCCTGCAAGCCGCTGGCCTGCCGGTGCGCACCCTGCGTGAGCCAGATAGCCAGAGTGACCTAACGGCCCGCGCTATTCGCCAACTTACCCAAGACCCACGCTACCCAATGAATACTCGCACCGAAGTACTGCTCTACAATGCAGCCCGCGCCCAAAGCCTGCAAGTTATCAAGCAAAGCGTCGAACATGGTGTTACCTGCGTCGTCGATCGCAACTACCTTACCACCTTAGCCATTCAGTACTACGGCCGTGGCGACGTGCCTGATTACCAGACAATCAACAATATTATTGCCTTTGCCGTCGGCGATATGGAGCCCGACATGACCATCGTGCTCGACGCGCCGGTTAGCGTGCTACGCAAACGCGTCGGTGAGCGCTACCAGGGTGAGCGCTTCGATAACCTCGACGATGCTTTCCTAGAGCGCGTCCGAGCCGGTTACCTCTGGGAAGCTAAGCAACGAAATCTACCTGTCGTTTTTGCCACCGACTCATCCGATGTGGTCGCCGACAATGTTTGGAAGTTGGTTTCTGCCGAGCTGGCAGTCCGCGACACCACAAAAGCTGCTGCAACAACCGCGCCAGCGTCAATCAAAGAAGTTATTGCTCAAAAAGAAATACCTGCGCCGCATGAGCCGCCTGTCAGCACCGAAGCCACCGAAACCGAAGCTGAGCCAGCCAAGCAAGATGAGCCGCTCGTAAAGAAGGGCAAAAATGGCCACATGACCGTCACCAAAGCCGGCCAAGCCTACCTAGCCGAAGCCGTAACCAGCGTTGATGGCAATGTCTACGCCTTTACCGACAAGATGAGCCCGATTACCATTGCTGCTGCCATGGCCCGCCTCAGCCGCCGTGGTGACGACATGCGCGTCACTATTCTCGATGAATTCGCCGGCAAAGCCGAAAAAGACGCCCAGTTACTGCAACGAGTTATTACTGCCTACGGCGACGATTCCGTGCAGCAGCTCGGCGGCATTCATTTCGTTGTCGAAGGCGCCTCTAATCTGTTAACCAAGAAGCTTGAATGGGGCCGCTTAGCATCCTACCTCGAGCAATCCACCCGTTATATCTATTTTGACCAGACCGACGCCAAGGGTAAATACCGCTACTACACGCCCGAGCACCTCAAGCCAAGCATCAAAAAAGACTACAACGCCGCCATGGACAGCATTTTTGAGCTGTATTCCACCATGGTTCGCCGCTTAACAGATCACGTGCAGGCCAAGTCATCTGTTCCCAAAGAAGAGCGCGACATTGCCTGGAAGGGCGCCACCCGCGCCCAGGCTTGTGATGCAATTCGGGCCGTTTTGCCGGTTGCGACCAAATCTACGGTTGGCGTTTTTGCCTCCGGCCAAGCCCTAGAAAGCTTAATTATGCACCTCCTCAGCGATGATTTGCCGGAAGCCCGCGCTACCGGCGAAGATTTACTCAAGCAGGGTAGAGCCATCGTACCTATGTTCTTAGAGCGCGCCGACAAGCCAGAGCGTGGCGGCGCCGCCGTAGCCTACGCTGCCAATACCCGACATGCCGTGCAGAAGCTGGCTAAAGAATACCTGGCCGATACTCACGCGCCAGCCGATACCGAAGCCGTTAGCCTAGTAGATTACTGGCCCAAGAATGAGCTGTCACTTGTTCCTGACATGGTCTACGAACATAGCAATCTTCCACTCGATAAATTGCAGTCTGCTGTGAGCACCTGGCCATACGACAGGCGACTCGATGTTTTCCGCGCCTACATCGGCGAACGCCTTAACCGTCGTCATCGCCCGGGCCGAGCCATCGAAAAAGCTCATTACAGCTGGGACCTCGTCTGTGATTACGGCATCTTCCGTGATCTGCAACGCCACCGCATGGTCGACGACCTCAATTGGCAGCTCCTAACACCGCGCTACGGCTACGAAGTTCCAGAACTGGTAGAAGAAGCCGGCTTAACCGAGCAGTTCGAAGCCTGCTTCGACATCAGCCTTAAACTCTACAGCTTACTGCAACAAGCTGGCTACCACCTCGAAGCACAGTACGCCACGCTTCTCGGTCACCGCATGCGCTGGAAGGTCACCTACAACGCCCGCGAAGCCTTCCACCTCCACGAACTCCGCACCAGCCCCCAGGGTCATCCGGGTTACCGCAAACTAGTCCTCCAAATGCACGAAAAACTAGCCGAAGTCCACCCATTGCTGGCCGAAGCCATGAAGTTCGTCAACACCGGCGAAGACGAAGAGCTAACCCGCCTCGCGGCCGAACGCTACACGCAATTCAAACTGCAAAAATTCGACAAATAAACATCTAAAGACTTTGCGACTGTGTTCTTTCGGCTTCGGCTAGACCAAGATATTGAGTAGTTGGGATTATGAACTTTGATTCATCTTCACGGATCGCATCATGCGGCAGAATGACAGCCGCGAATACACCGAGGCCTTTCATGGTGTCATACAGCCGCCTCGCTCCTATAGCAGCCTCGGCAGTTAAAACGGAAGGCTCTTCAAAGTAGGTAGGCCTCAGTGAACTTAAAAGACGAGCATGAGTTGAATTTTCGGAATAGTCCGAATGGGTAGCACGAGCAACATCTACGACATTGAATTCATCGACTAGTGTCGCACTCATCGCTCCCTTGGCAAGCCAGAGCGTAGCAGCGCGCTGCCCATGTTCTGCGGATGCCCTGACAGTCGGTACTGCATCAGGGTTAGCTCTATTGTTATAGTAAGCATCGAAAAGAACCCTCGCGAAAGTAGATGCCGCTGGGTTTGAAGGTGTGGCAACAACAGCCTCACTTCCAGCAAAGAATGTAGAAATCCTTGGTTTTGCCGACAGACCTATTATAAATTCGCGCTCTTCGACTGCCTTCTTATTCTGTTCTGTGGTCATAAAAAAACTCCTGGGTTTCCCCGGAGTGCCTATTTACGTTTGTCTCTCGTGAATTGGTACTCCAGGCTACGTATAAATCGCAAAGGCCACGAGCTTATTGCAGCGGTGGGCATTTGGATTTGTAGTCTGGGTAATTGTTTTCACAATAGTTAATGATACTCTGCTGAGCATCATTGTCAAGCTTTTGCTTGACAGCATATCTAGGCTGTGCAACTATGGCTTTATGTATAAAAAGCAAATTCTTGTGAAGGTGGTAATTCTCAACCCTAACTAGCGGGTCGCTTTTTTGCATATTCAACAAGAAAACAAAGCTCCCGCGAAACCGGGAGCTTTTTTAATACAAGGAGACAACAAGATGGAACAACTTAAACGACCGCCCGCAATGACGAGCTATCAAGCAAAGCGACTTGAGGCAGCAACCCCAAAGACTGACACTGCAGCACGAGCATACGCAAACTGCTTCGCATTAAAAGCTGCGACCGCAGCGTTTGTTGAGCTTCATCAAGTGCATCAAGTAGAGGTGAGCCCCCATGAAAAATGAAAAAACTTACATGGGCTTTGCTGTCGGCAAAGAGATAACGTCGTTCGAGGAGGGTAGCTGGCAAGA
Source organism: Candidatus Saccharimonadota bacterium (assembly GCA_028286385.1). GTDB lineage: Bacteria > Patescibacteriota > Saccharimonadia > Saccharimonadales > UBA4665 > RYN-405. The sequence goes on along the minus strand of JAQBRQ010000022.1, from coordinate 5,037 downwards.
AGCAGAGCATATGCGTGGCGGCCGTAAATTCTTTGAGTCCCCGCCGGCCGCAGAACGCACAGTTCCCGTCAGCGAGCAGCAACTATCAGATAGTCATGTAGGCGAAACAGCTCTTGCAGCAGTAGAGGCAACGCAAGTAAGGTCCCCTAGTCCAAGTACGGAGTTATGAAGACCACACTCGAACAATCACAGCACGTACTCTACACCGTCGGGGTAAAAGCCGATGCAGTGCCAGTCGTCAGCCATGGCTGCGTGGATATGCATCAGTCAGCCGTACTGCTAGGCGGCAGCGACGGCGAACCAGTAGATGCCACGCTAGAACATGGTCAACAAGCGCAGCAGCTCCAGCAATTGGTTGGCAGTCTAGCGCTGGACCGCAGTGACGTGTCATCCCCTAAACTTTCCAAGAATGTGTTGGTAATCTCGTTCGATGAAGCCCGCGAGGCACTTTACGAGCATTTTGGTAATACCGGCAGCCTGCTGACACCTTTGGCAGCCCTGCAGCTAGCTGGCGCCGTTAAAATGGCACGTACACAGAAGCATGACGGCTTGTTGTTTACGGCTGGCACCGACAGCCTGGATGCCTCACCTCAAGAACGACAGCTATTTATGGCCCGTGCGCGTCGTCGCCAATCAGAACAAACCTTCGGCCGACCGCTTACACCATGGCCTTGCAGATAACATCTTAACGTAGTATAATTGGACCTAAGTTGCCAGAGACAGCGACGGTCTGTAAAGACTTGATAAGGTCGCCAAGGTACAAACTACTCACAAATAATTACTATTTGATGTTTGAACGCCTCTGGTTAGCAATAACCGCAGGCGTTTTTGTTTGGCAACGGTACAGGATAACGGTCGATAATCCTGCTATAACTAACACATACGGAGATAATGCATGGCATTAACCAAACCAGAGAAACAGGCGCAAATCAGTGAAGTCGCTGAGTTGCTAACCTCTTCCAAAATGACGGTCGTCGCCAAATACGAAGGCACAACCGTTAAGGCCCTCCAGACGTTGCGCCGCGATGCGAAAGCTAACGGCACTAAGGTTAAAGTCGTCAAGAACCGCTTGGTTATCCAGGCTATCAAAGCGACCGCTAGCCTTAAAGACACCGACACGAGCAGCTTGCAAGGTATGCTTCTCTACGCTTTCAACGGCGAAGATGAAGTCGCAGCCGCTCAGATACTCAACACTTTTGCTAAACAAAATCCTACCCTGGAATTTGTAGGCGCTATCAGCGCTGACGGCAATTTTGTGAGTGCCTCAGATGTCAAAGCCCTTGCCGGCTTACCAGGCAAGAACCAGCTGATCGCTGGCCTGATCAACACCCTCAACGCGCCAGTCAATGGTGTTATGAGCGGCCTGTCGGGCAATCTTCACGCAATGCTTGAAGGTGTTTCAGCTAAAGCAGCAGCATAATAATCGCTTATCGCGAATCAATTTAAGAACAAAGGAACTACAATACCATGGCAGATTTAAAGAAAATTGCAGAACAGCTTGTTGGTCTTACCGTACTGGAAGTCAACGAACTCGGAACTATCCTCAAAGACGAATACGGCATTGAGCCAGCAGCCGCTGCAGTAGCAGTAGCCGCAGCTCCAGCTGAAGGCGGCGCAGCCGCTGAAGAAGCTAAGAGCGAATACGACGTCATCCTCAAAGATGCCGGCGCACAAAAAGTAGCAGTCATCAAGGCTGTTAAAGACATCACCGGCCTTGGCCTTGGTGAAGCTAAAGCTATCGTTGACGGCGCTCCAAAGCCTGTTCTCGAAGCAGCTAAGACAGAAGACGCTGAAGCAGCCAAGAAAGCTCTTGAAGCAGCTGGCGCAACCGTCGAACTAGCTTAGGTTTTTTAACCAAAGCGCATCAAAGAGATGCCAGTGCCACGGTGTTGGCATCTCTTTATTCTATGCCTAGCGTCACACTTATCCACAGACACACTATGAGCCTTTGACACGAATGCTCGTTCGTGGTATTTTTAAGGGGAAAGTGTACCCACATAAACACTTAGTATGAGAGACAGACACCAACCATGCCAGACATCCCAGACAAACAAGTTAAGCGTCTCCGAGCTTTAATACAAGAAGCCGAGACAAGCCTCGCCGCAGCAACCGAGCTGTTAATCAGTTTGGTTGGTGACGAAGACCGCCTGGCACCAGTAGCCCGCGAAGATACCCTCGGTAAGGTTATCGAAGGCGTATTTGATGGCCAAAACATGGTCGGCTCAGATGGCAAAACCTATCCTGTGCCTGCAAACTACGCCAGCAAGTCAAAACTAGTCCAAGGTGACATCCTCAAGCTAACCATCGCCGAAGATGGCGCATTCCTATACAAGCAAATTGGTCCAATCCCTCGCAAGCAGGTTGTTGGCACGCTTATTCTCGAAGCCGGACACTACTTCGTAGATGTTAACGGCCGCAAACTCCGTGTATTACTCGCCAGCGTAACCTACTTTAAGGCTAAGCCTGGCGACCAAGTCAGCGTCAACGTCCCCGAAGACGACGCCGCAGCCGAATGGGCCGCTCTCGAAGCCGCTCTGTAAGCGATTCACCGTGCTCGAAGCTAGAGTGCGTATTTAACAACGCAGCAATAGCAATATAAAGCGCTATAATACCTAGACTATGGGGCAAGCGTTATACCGTAAACACCGGCCGAAGAGTTTGTCCGAGATTGTCGGGCAGGAACACATCACCCAGACACTGGCCAAAGCAGTGGAGCAGGGCAAGATTAGTCATGCCTATCTATTTACCGGCCCGAGAGGTGTTGGCAAAACGTCGATTGCCCGCATTATGGCCCACCAGATTAATGATCTACCGTACACCGATGACAGCGCTCATCTGGACATTATCGAAATTGACGCCGCCAGCAATCGCCGTATCGACGAAATCCGCGAACTACGCGATAAGGTCTATGTCGCGCCAACCAGCGCTAAGTACAAGGTGTATATAATCGATGAAGTCCACATGCTTACCAAAGAGGCCTTCAACGCACTGCTTAAAACGCTTGAGGAGCCGCCAGCCCATGTCGTATTCATTCTAGCTACGACTGACGCCCACAAGCTACCAGATACCATTGTCAGCCGCACCCAGCGTTTTAGCTTTAAGCCTGTTGAACAGGCTAAAGTCGTAGCCCATCTAAAGAAGATCGCTCAAGACGAAGAAATCACCGTTAGCGATGACGCACTGGAGCTTTTGGCAACCCACGGAGAGGGCAGCTTCCGCGATAGCATTAGTCTGCTTGATCAAGCCAGTAGCTACGGCAAGAAGCTCGAGCTCGATGACGTCCAGACCCTACTTGGCATTCCGCCGTCAGAGGCACTCGAAGCGCTGCTAAGCATTACAGCTGGTGCCGGCAGCAGCTCGGACTTGATCAGCAACCTGAATGGTCTATACGACCAGGGCTACCAGGCGACAGCCATTGCCAAACAATTAGCCCTGTTAATTCGTGGCCAAATTGTTGATAGTAGCCTTATATTGCCGGCCGACCAGGCTTTCCAGCTTCTCGACCAATTAATTGAAGTGCCAATTGCCCACGATCCAGAGCGCTTTTTAGAGATTTGCTTGCTCCGAATTCATAATCTGAACGACGCTACAGGTAGTACCGCTCCAAAACCAAGACCTACTACCCCTAGCGTGCCCCCAGCTGTACCCGACGCGAAGGATGAAGCGAAACCGGAGCCGAAGCCCGAACCAGCTCCCAAGGCGCCTAAGCCCCCCAAGCCTGAGCCGGAGGCCGAAGAAACGCCAGCCAAACCAAAAGACGAACCCCAAGCAGCCAGCGCTGTCGATGATGCGCTGTGGCCCAAAGTACTGCTAGCACTAAAGCAAAAACATAATACCTTATATGGTGTCGTGCGCATGGCTCAGCCGACTTTTACGGATGATGGCCTGCGCCTGGCGTTTCAGTTTGCTTTTCATCAGAAACGGATTGGTGAAGCAGCTAATCGACAAATCCTGGTCAACATCATAACTGAGCTTACCGGCGCGCCTATCGCTATTGAATGCATCTATGATAAGTCGGCTGTGGCTCCCCATATCGCCATATCTGCCGGTCCAGTTCCCGCCGAAATAGCACCTCCGGCCGACATTTCAGCCATAAGCAATATATTTGGCGGCGGTGAACTGCTAGAATCATAGGTACCACGTTTAACACTTGAGGGAGTAGAGCAGCATGGAGCCGTCGACGGTCAATGGACCACCGCCACAGAACATCGAAGCAGAGGCTAGTTTGCTTGGTGCATTACTGATTGACACCGATGCTATCGTTAAAATCGCTGACACCATCACGCCAGGCGACTTCTTTGACGCCCGCCATCATCGCATTTACGAAGCCATCAGCCAACTCTATGAGCATCACGAAGCGATTGACGTCTTAACCCTAGCCGATAAACTGCGCAATAACGGCCACCTCGATAACGTCGGTGGACCGTCTTATTTAACTGAACTGACCAACTTCGTGCCGACAGCCAGCCACGTTGAGCAATACGCCGAGATTGTGGCCCAAAAGGCTCTCCGCCGCCGCCTCATCGCTGTGTCTAAAGATATGGTCAACCTTGGCTACGACGAGTCAAAACAGCTTAATGAGCTCGTCGAAGAAGCCGAAACCAAACTGTTCGAAGTCAGCCAAACCCATGTTAAACAAGATATGGTCAGCCTGGAAACCATTCTGGCAGAGAGTTTTGATCGTCTTGACGATTTACACAAAGACAAGCAGAAGATTCGCGGCGTTCCAACTGGCCTTAAAGATGTCGACCATATTCTGGCCGGCTTCCAAAAGTCAGATTTAGTCATTCTAGCTGCCCGCCCGTCGATGGGTAAAACAGCGCTGGCGCTCAATTTTGCGCACAATATAGCCGTGCAAGCCGAGCTTCCAGTCTTGGTATTTAGCATGGAAATGAGCAAGGAACAGCTCGTAGACCGCTTATTGTCTATGGAATCCGGCGTTGATGCCTGGGCACTGCGTACTGGCAATTTAACAGATGCCGACTTCGAAAAAATCGGCCAAGCAATGGGCACCTTGTCCGAGGCTCAAATCTATAT
>JAQBRQ010000019.1 GCA_028286385.1 Candidatus Saccharimonadota bacterium | reverse complement strand
TGGACCGCAATCTGCGTACCTGCTGGAGCCCAGTCCATGTGCCGTAAGCATAACTACGGTATACTAGTAAATAATGATTGATCGAATAGTAAATGCCGGCGCCGAACCGGAAGAGCCGCAAGAAGTTGAGCTAGAGGTTACGCTCAGGCCGCGTGACTTTGCTAGTTACACTGGTCAGGAGCGTTTAAAGCAGAACTTGCAGTTATCAATAACCGCCGCTAAAAAACGTGGTGAGCCGCTCGACCACATCTTGCTGCATGGCCCGCCAGGACTGGGCAAAACCACCATGGCCAGCGTTATCGCCAACGAAATGGGTGCTCAAATTCGCATTACCAGTGGTCCGGCTATTGAGCGGGCAGGGGATTTGGCTAGTTTACTGACTAACCTCGGTGATGGCGACATTTTATTCATCGATGAAATTCACCGCCTAAACCGCACCGTAGAAGAAGTACTTTATAGCGCCATGGAAGATTTCAAGCTCGATATTATGTTGGGCAAGGGGCCATCGGCACGTTCGCTCAGGCTAGATTTACCGAAGTTTACGATCATTGGTGCCACAACCCGCACCGGAGCTTTGGCCGCGCCGCTGCGCGACCGCTTTGGTATGATTCATCGCCTGGAATTCTATAAACCAAACGAGATTCAACAGATCATTGAACGAGCTGCCCAAATATTGAACGTCAAAATCGATAAACCGGCTGCCGCTGAGCTTTCTAAGCGGTCAAGGCTAACACCCCGCATTGCCAACCGTTTGCTAAAGCGCGTCCGTGACTATGCCGACGTGAATGGTGATGGCATCATTGACACAGCGCTTAGTTACAAAGCACTAGAGCTGCTCGATATTGACGAATTAGGTCTTGATACCGCCGATCGCATGTTGTTAGCAGCGATTATCGAAAACTACAATGGCGGTCCGGTTGGCGTCGAAACCCTGGCGGCTATTACCGCCGAAGAGCGCAGTACCATCGAAGATTTTTATGAACCGTACCTGATGCAGATTGGCCTGTTAGAGCGTACGCCGCGCGGTCGTAAGGTCACCCATAAAACCTATGCTCATTTAGGCAAAAAACCGATAGCTAGCGATGACCTGAACGCCGCCCTGCTATAATTAGTACTTATGAATCCAGAAAACCCTTACACCGATACCACGCCGCAAAAAGTCAGTAACACGCTGAGCACGATGCAGCCCGGTGAACGGGTCATCTTCGAGATTAAGCGACATCCGATCGGGCTGATTTTTTCGTATGCTATTTCGGGCGCTATGATTATTGCGACGGCTGTCCTGGCCTTTATTGTGGCTCCAGGCGTGGCGCCGAATAGCCGGGAAGCTGTAACGGCTATCGCGACGGTCATATTCTTGGTCGTTACGCTATTTGCCATAGCCTTCGTCTTTATAGCCAACAAAGTTTACTGGGGTAATTCGTGGGTTTTGACCAGCGACAGCATTACACAAGTGACCCAATCAGGTCTCTTTAACAGACAATCTAGCCAGCTATCGCTCGAAAATCTGGAAGATGTTACAGCTAAGCAGCATGGTATTTTAACGCATATCTTTAATTACGGAACAATCAAAGCCGAAACTGCCGGTGAGCACAGTAAGTTTGTGTTTACCTACTGCTCGAACCCGAACTACTATGCCCAGCAGATCTTGCAGGCCCGCGAAGAGTTTGCTCAGCAGGGTGGTCACGCTGGCCAGCAAGAAGCTAGCGCTCACAACAATATCGCCGCCCAAAGCTAGTTCTGAGCGAACGGGTTATTGCGAGCTTCTTCGAAGAGTGCCTGAACGCTGACGCTATTGTCTTGCAGCGACTTAAGCTGCCCTATGACTGCTTTATCGAAATGAGGAACCTTAGCTGCTTGAACCTGACTGCTGACAGCATCATCGGTTGGCTGTTCGCTGACGAGCGCATTGATCTTAAATAACACAAAACCATAGAGCCCAACTACAAAAACTATGAATAGCACGAAACTATACGGTCGAACCTTGCCGCCATAGCCGACCAACCTGTTGATAATCGTTTTACTGTCTAATGATTGTTTCTTCATGGCTTTATGTACTCGTTTAAGCTTAGACTGAATGTCAGTAAAGCAGGATTGTCTTTGTCGGGCTGAATAGAGATGGTACTGACTTGTGCGGTGCGACGATTGCGCTCAAGTTCGCTTAAAAAGTTAATGAAGCGAGTATAGGAAATCGGCGATGCTGAGTCGCTATCAACGCTAATAGTGAGCTGGTAGACGCCGACAATACCGATAACTGGCTTGAGTTGTGACAGAGAATCGGTCTTGGAGCCGCCCGCTGCTGCACTGGGAGTGGGGGTTGTTGCACCTCCCGGCTTGGCTGCACCACTTGCATTTAGACCGCCAAGCGTTGAACTTGGAAAGTTGATCGCAGATAGCTTAATGCCGTTAGCTTCAGCGATATTGACGATCTCGCGGACTGCTTCGGCCTGACTTTTGTCTTCTGGAACAACGGCACGCGCAATTTTAGTAAGATCAGCGTATTGCTTAATGTCTTTCTTGGCTTTGGAAAGGCTGACCTGTTCTTGCGATAGCGCCAGGCTCTTGGCTTTGAGAGTCGTCAAATTACTTGCTTCCTGACTCAGAAAATTACTAACCGCAAAGGTGCCGCCAACCAGTGCAACAAGTAGCAGGCCAAGACTGGCCATCAAAACGATGTGAAGCCGTTTGCTATTCATGTTTTAGCACCTTTACTGTTAATAAACAGGTACGGATTGTTTGGCGCAAATAGTGCGCGGATGGTTACGGTGCAGGGACGATCGCCGGCATTGGCATCACTTTTACAGGCTATATTCACGATATCGGCTTTAGAAAAAATCTTATTCCCCGGGTCTGCCAGGTTAAGCTGAACCTGTGTGGCAGTTTTGTAATCCGGTGTAACCGCAGAAATATCGAGCGATCCCTGGACCTGGCTGATATTCAAGCCTGTCAGGTTGGCTTTGGCTGGTATAGTAGCCCCAATCTGCTTAATAAGCTGCGAAAATAATACTTCCTTGCCGAGAACTTGGGCAACCAACTTAAAGCTGCTGGCAATGTCTTGAACTTGTTTTTGAGTTTCAGCAAATTTTTCTTTTTTGAGCAGCTCCTCAGAAGCCGCAATTTCCTTGGCGTAATGTGCTTTTGACTGTTGAATGGTCAGCAGTCCGTAAGTAGCAATAGCCCCAAGCCCGATGAGCGCAATAACAAAGATTAGCACCCAGCGTCGCAGCCCAACATTGCGGCGGGCGTAGCTGTAGCCGCGGCTGACCTCCGGAGGTAGCAGATTGATCATTTTATAAACACCTCTTTAGGTTGTGCCAGGCTGAGGCCAGCAACGGTGCTGTACATAGGCCTGTCGGCTAATGCGGGCGGCTGTAAGCCCTTATAGGTGATGTATTGCCATGGATCACTGTGGCGCACTGCCAAACGCAGCGTTTCAGTTAAATATTCACTCAAACCAGGCATGTTGGCACCACCGCCAAGCGTAATAATCTGGCCGAGTGGCCGCTCAGAGCCATACCGTTCTTCGTAGTAGCGCATCATACGACGGAGTTCTTTAACGATTTGTTGCAGGATAGGCTCCAGCGCTTGCGTAATGTCGGCTTGTTTTTTACTAGCGCCTAGGCCATAACGGGTTTTAATGAGTCCGGCTTCTTCACGGGTTACGCTGAGCTTTTTCTGGATCGACTCAGTAAAGTTGACGCCGCCAGCTTGAACTGTACCGGTGACGACCACGTGCTTATCAAAGATGCTGATATCTGAAGACAATGAACCAAAATCAATAATAAAGCTGGCGCTATCGCTGTTACTGTCAATAGTAAATAAGCGACCGGATGAACTCAGCGTTGGCTCTATGAGCACTGTTTCGAGTCCGATAATCTGCGCTAAATCCAAATAGGAATCAACAATTTTGCGGGGAACGGCTACCACGAACAAATCGATTGAATCTTCGGTCTGTTTGATCACCTCGTAATCAAGGTAGAGATCTTCGAGAGGTAACGATATGTATTGTTCGGCTTCGAGTTCAACTGCTTCTTTGAGCTCGTTGGGCTTTAGTCTGGGCAATTGCAAGGAGCGCGTGAAGGTGCGGTAAGCGGGGATAGCGATTGCCACGCGGCGGGTCGTGATATCGCCAATCAAATGATTCTTAAAAAGATCAAAGGCGGCCTTGGCGATCACCTGGGGCTGTACGACGACACCATCCTCTTGAGCAGCTTTATCGAAGGTGGTGAAGCCATAGCCGATCACTCGGGGTTTATGGTTTTTGAGTGATGATCCTGGCGCCTGGGACAGCTGCATAACTTTAAGCGAGCCGTGACCAATATCGAGCCCAAACAATGGTTTATCATGGAAGAAATTTGAGATTTTTACGGTTTTCATGCTTTATTGCCCACCTAGGCGTGATATGTATAAATTATAGCACTTATGGTTATTAAAAACCCCGGACGAATCCGGGGTTTTACTATTCGCCGTAGAGACTTACTTGAACGATTAGTTCAGGCTGGACTTTGTGACGGTATCTTGGCCGTTGACTTTACCTTCGTAGGTTGCGGTCAGCTTATACTGCGAACAGCTTTCGTGTGCAGGGGCTACGCCTTCACAGGCAGCATCACTCGCGTTAAGCGGTATGTACGCATATGATTTAGCTGTTGCAACACCGACAAATGGTGTCGCGCTATCCTGGTTGGCATTTGATGGATCGTGGAGGGCGGCTGGATCAAGCCCTTTCAGTTTTACTGATACAAATCCCGCAAGATTGTTCATGTCGTCGCGGTTAGGGTAGTAACCGTTTTCATTGTAAAACGCTTCGAGATGCGTCTGGAGCGAAGCGAGATCTGTCTGTCGCTTGCTGTTACGTGCTTTTGCTTGGATGCCACTGTAGGTGGTAATGACGAGTAACGCCAGGATACCGATAACGACGATGACGATCAAAAGTTCGACGATCGTGAAACCTTTATTATTCTTGTTTAGGGAGATCATGAGAGCCCACCCTCCTTGATTTAGTTATATTACTTAATTTTGATCTTCTTTTTAGATAACCAAATATCTAAGCAGAAAGTATCTGGGTATGATTATAACCATAAGCGCTCTCTAGTCAACTGTTTATGTGGAAAAGCCTTAAAAGGTTATTTAAGTACCGATGTTTTTAGAGAGGTTGGCAATTGGTCCCATTACACTGGCGGCAATCAGACCAACAGCTCCACCGAGGAAGATAATCATTACCGGTTCGATGATGGCTGCCAGGCCATCAATCAATACCTCTACCTCTTCTTCGTAAAAATCGGCAATTTTAGTCAATACCGTATCAATCTGGCCAGTTTCTTCGCCAACCAATAACATTTGGGCGACGATGGGCGGGAAGTGCTTGCTGCGGCTAATCGGTTCGCTGAGGGGCTTGCCGTTGCGGACGTCTTCGGCAGCTTCTTTGAGTTCTTTTTCGATAACTTTATTGCCTAGAGCGGCACCGGTAACTTCCAAGGCGTCGAGCACGCTGACCCCTGAGCCCATCAGTGAAGCAAAGATACGCGAGAAGCGGGCAATCGCAACCTTAAGAATGATTGTTTTGACAACCGGAATTCTTAGTAACAGGCCATGAAGCTTGAACTTACCGGCATCGGTTTTTACATAGCGCATCAGGTAGAAAACACCAATGCCGGCGACGATCATAATGAGTATCAGGTTCGGTATTTTGTTGATACCAGGGATTGGGAGCAGTCCGGCGATAGTCGGAGAAGTGCAAAACTTACTGGCATCAAGCAGCGCCTGAGTGTAAAACGGCAGCTTTGCGTCTGGGCCGCCGAGGCCGACCAGAATTTTGCCGAGTTTGGGGACGATAAATAGCATGACACCAAAGAAGGCTATGACGGTCACACTGAGGATGACCACCGGGTAGGCCATGGCGCTTTTAATTTTTTTGCGAATTGAGGCATCCTGCTCGACCTGAGTTGCCAAGCGTTTCAGAATATCATCGAGAATACCGCCTTCTTCACCGGCGCGGACCATATTAACGTAAACATCAGAGAAAACCTTCGGGTACTTGCCGAAGGCGTCAGCCAGTGGAGCTCCGCTTTCCACGTCTTTTGTAATACTGCTCAAAACCTCATGCAGGTAGGGGTTGCTGGCATCATTCTGCAGGGCTGACAGCGAGCGGGCCAGTGGTACGCCAGCCGAAATCATTGTTGATAGCTGGCGGGTAAAAATCACCAGCTCGCCCAGTTTGACCTTTTGCTTAGGGCTAAAGAAGCTCTTGGACTTACCTTTATTTTTACCGGCCTCAATCAGGACTGGACGGAGGTCTTGTTTGTGGAGTAGCGCTAGCAGAGCCTGGCGATTGGCCGTTTCGGCTGAACCGGAAACTGTTTTGCCGTCTTTAGTCGTTGCTTTATATGTAAATTGCATGTGTCGTTATTCCTGGATTGTTACGCGTAGCACTTCTTCGATGGTTGTTTGGCCGCGTAGGGCTTTAACAAAGCCGTCGAGCTGCATAGTTAACATACCGTCTTCGATAGCGGCTTTTTCGATGCTCTCGCTTGTACTGCCGGTAACGATCATTTTCTGAATCTCTGTTGAGTTCTCCAGAACTTCATAGATGCCAATGCGACCTTTGTAGCCGGTATGATTGCAGCGCTCGCAGCCATCTTCATGGGCTTTCCAGAGTCGAACTATACTAGTAGCACTACTACCGAGCTGGCTGGTTGCCGAGCCTTTATCGCTAACTGCACCACCGATACCGTCCTTGAGCGCAGTTTCTTCCAGCTCGTGGATACGCTTGGCGCCACCATTCTTACTTATATGGAAAGCATCTTCCAGGTGTTTGAGCAGGATAGCGTCCGGTGTGAACTGTTCGCGACAGTCAACGCACAACCGTCGTACAAGTCGTTGGGCTACAATCACACGCACCGTGCTGGCAATCAAGAACGGTTCGACACCCATGTCCAGCAGACGAGGCAAGCAGGTAGCAGCGTTATTGGTGTGCAGAGTGCTAAAGACCAGGTGACCGGTCAGGGCAGCTTGCACGCCCAGGTCAGCCGTTTCGCCGTCTCGAATCTCGCCCACCATGATGATGTTCGGATCTTGGCGCAACAGCGCGCGCAAGCCATTAATGAACGTCATGCCGGCAACCGGATTGACTTGCACTTGATTGGCGCCGACGATGTGGTACTCAATCGGGTCTTCGACGGTTGAGATATTTACGTTTGGTGAATTTAATGAACTGAGGACGCTAAAGAGCGTTGTAGATTTGCCGGAACCCGTCGGGCCGGTTACTAGTACCATGCCGTGCGGTTGAGTGATGGCTTGCTGCAGCACAGTTAGGGCTGTGCCCCAGAAGCCAAGTTCGGTGAAGTCGGCCGGCTTAGTTGATTCGTTAAGGATACGCATAACGACCTTTTCGCCGTCGAGAATCGGCAGGGTCGAAACACGCAAAGCGTAGACTAGGCCGCTGACTTCAATCTTAAAGCGGCCATCCTGCGGTGCGCGGTGTTCATCAATCTTTAAGTTGCTGAGAATTTTAATTCGACTAACCAGGGAGCCAAGCATTTTGCGCGGCAACTTGTTGGCTTCACGCAGCAGGCCATCGATACGGTAGCGGACAACCACAAAGTCTTCGCGGGGCTCGATATGTATATCGCTGGCACCGGCTTTGACGCCGTATTCAATGATAATATTGACCGTTTGAGCAACCGGTGAATCTTCGGCAAGATCGCTCTCATCGATTTCCTCGCCCTCGTCGGCTTCACCCTCGTCGGCGATAACTTTGGTCAACTCGCTGCTGATGTTGCCACGGTACTGATCGAGGGCCGCCTGCAGCAGACTGGTGGTCGTAATGTTCACTTTTATATCGGTACCAAGCTGCTTCTGTAAGAAGTTAAGCGCCTGAATGTCATCCGGATCCTGCATGGCAACCTGCCTAGTGCCGTCTTTATCGACGTCAAAGACCACGGCGTTATACTGACGGGCGATCCGTTCCGGCAATTGCTTGAGGATGTCGTGCTTGATTTCGCGACCATTGAGCTCCACGAACGGTACCTCAATCTCGGCGGCGTACAGCTTAGTCAGCTCCTTTTCGGTCATCAGGTTGTTTCTGATTACCAGATCCTGAAGCGGCTTTTTCTCTTTTTCTTCCTGCTCGCGCAGTTCGGCTAACTGTTCCTTGGTACCAGAGCCATTTTTGCTGAGCAATTCCTCAACCAGTGAATCGGGTATACGCATCGCCTAACCTTTTTGCCCACTACTTGGTATTTTTTGCTCACCCATGTTCTCCCCATGATAGCAACTTCGGTCAAAAAGCAGAAGCATTTTGTATTGGACAGCTTTGCCTGCATCCCGGTTGGCCCAAGTTTTCCCCCGTACCCAAATGGGCAAGGTGAGTTATTCACATAATTATGTGAATAACTCACCTTCACTAAAGTAGGTCCAGACTTCACCCGCTACGGCCCGCCCATTGACTAAATACTACTTTTATGGTAATATCTTTTTATGTCCCGAAATCACAGAAATCAACCGCCCGATGACACAACTGATGCCCTGGATGTCGTCTACCACTTTAGCTCCTCTGACAAATTTGATTTAAATGCACCTCTTGAATTGCAGCCAAATCCAGCCAGGGGTAAAAGGGAAGCATGGCGTAAGCTCGAAACTTTTATAGATGAGCGCAGGCCTAAGCGCATAAGGGAATTAGGTATTACACGCCAGAACGCAGTATTTGCTAATCCGACTGCCACACACATAAATAGTGAATTTTCATGGGGTGCATGGCCTGAACGAGCAAACTTAGATGACGCTCACAGGATAGCTATTGGTATCGAGGTTAACCCAGATAAAGTAGTGGTGTGCGATGCCGGCTTGCTGGATTCAGGCATTGTAGAATGGGCGCACGCCAGTGAAAAAAACACTCAATTTGCCGCAGAAATGGCCGACCGATACTGGTCTAGCGCCATCTCTTTATCGGATTTTCGCAGACTTTATCAAGCTAACTTTGGTGGTCAGAGAGCCGTACAAAAAGTGCTACTGTCAGATGAAGAGCCCGATTCAAATTACCCTCTTCGCTTCTTAGAGCCTGAAGTTCTTGTACCTGGGCCAATCATCAACGACCATCTTCACTTGGCTGCAATGGGTATCCACCATCAGATAAATCAGTTTAAGCTCTACGGTGACTTGCAAGATGATCAAGTGACTGCAGCATAGAAAAATAGTTCCAGACTTCATCGGCCAGGACCCGCTAAATATTAAAAAATTATTAAATTTGGTGATTAAGTAAGCTGTAGCAATTTCCACTGAGTTATTGGCTGGTTATAGTGGTAAAATAATAAGTAACCGGAGTGACATCACATGACAACAACACAAGCGGATAAAGTACCCCAGGAGGTTACCATGGCAGATAGTAAAGATACCAAAGCGGCAAAGCCACTAAAGCCAGCAAAAGAGCCAAAAGATACCGCTAAGACGACGGCTGCTGCCGCTGAGGGCAAAAGCAAGGCCTTGGGCCTGGCACTAGAAACAATCGAAAAGCAGTTCGGCAAGGGCTCAATCATGAAGCTTGGTGAAGCCAGCGGCAACAGCAGCGTTGAATGTACGCCAAGTGGTAGCTTATCGCTCGATTTAGCCCTCGGTGGCGGTATTCCGCGCGGTCGTATTGTAGAAGTCTATGGTCCAGAATCTTCAGGAAAAACTACGCTTACCCTGCACGCCATTGCCGAGATCCAGAGGGCAGGGGGCACCGCAGCTTTCATCGATGCCGAGCACGCTCTCGACCCGTCATACGCCAAGCGTATTGGTGTCGATATCGAAAATTTGCTGCTCAGCCAGCCAGATAACGGCGAACAAGCCCTCGAAATCACCGAAACGCTGGTTCGTTCTAATGCCGTCGACCTAATCGTTGTCGACTCCGTTGCCGCTCTCGTGCCACGGGCCGAAATCGAAGGTGACATGGGCGATAGCCACATGGGTCTCCAGGCGCGTTTAATGAGCCAGGCGCTTCGTAAGCTCACCGGTGTTATTAGCCGCTCTAACGTCACAGTCATCTTCATTAACCAAATCCGCATGAAGATCGGTGTAATGTTCGGCAACCCAGAAACCACCACTGGTGGTAACGCTCTAAAGTTTTACGCGTCAGTCCGTATGGATATCCGCCGCATTGGCCAAATCAAGCAGGGCGAAGAAATTATCGGTAACCGTACCCGAGTTAAGGTGGTCAAGAACAAGATCGCGCCGCCATTCCGCCAAGCCGAGTTCGATATTATGTACAACCAAGGTATCTCCAAGAGTGGCGACATTCTCGACCTTGCTGCCGAACGAGACATCGTCGAAAAAGCCGGTGCTTGGTACGCTTACAACGATGCCAAAATTGGCCAGGGCCGCGAAGCTTCCAAGAAGTACCTAGAAGAAAATCCTAAGGTCCTCGAAGAAATCGCCGAAAAAGTCCGCGCCGCCGAAGCCGCCAAAGTATAGCGAGTGGCATGAGCCAACACCCGCCAATATTGATTGTAGATGAGTCTGATAACCCTACCGGGGCTGCTTCAATGTCAGAAGCTCACGAGGAAGGCATGTGGCACCGCATCGTTTTTGTCATGGTAGAAGATGAATCAGGCAACGTGTTGCTGCAAAAGCGGGGGCCGGGCATGGCAACATACCCAAACTGTTGGGATGTTTCTGCGGCCGGGCATGTCGATCAAGGCGAAGACTATCACGCCGCCGCCCTCAGAGAGCTACATGAAGAACTGGGAATTAAGTCCGCCCAGCTAATAGAGGTAGGGACTTATCGCAGCCAAGAAATCTTTGAGGGCCGTAAACTAAATCGATTTAACAAAGCTTACAAATTAATTGTGCCAAAAGATATTGCGCTGCAACCACAGCAGAGCGAAGTAGCCGAGCTTAGATGGTTTGGCGCTGCAGATGTTACAGCATTAATGACGGAACATCCAAATGATGTGGCTAGCGGGCTGGTCGCATTCCTTGAGCGATATCACGCGTAAGGTGTAAACTGGTACCAAATGCTTACTACAAATCATGCGATTGCGGGAGCTCTTGTTGCGGTAGCGGTTAAAAACCCAGCTGCAGCTATTCCGTTGGCCTTTGTGTCGCACTACGCGATGGATATGTTGCCGCATTTCGGTATGGCAGTTATTGGCGGTAACGTCCGCGCACGCAACAACCACCCTCTGTACAAGGCTGTCACCAGTATCGATATTGTGCTTTGCATCGGAGCTGTTATTGTAGTGCCGTTCTTACTTAATGCCCAAGTTTCTTGGCTTACAGTGCTGGCGTGCATGTTGGCTGCCGTTTCTCCAGATTTTGCCTGGGTCTACAAGTTTTTTAAGGAGCTCAAAAGCGGAATCATGACACGGAAGGGCGCTTTCAACCAGTTTCATAAATCAATTCAATGGGCTGAGCGTCCTTATGCCCTGGTTGTTGATATTCTTTGGTTCGTTGGAAGTTTGTTGATTGTAGGCAGGTCATTGTCATGAAGATTACAGCCATCAAAGCACAGGTCAAGCGGGCAGGGCGCTACTCGATATTTGTCGATGATAAGTACTGTTTTTC
Organism: Candidatus Saccharimonadota bacterium; assembly: GCA_028286385.1. Classification (GTDB taxonomy): domain Bacteria; phylum Patescibacteriota; class Saccharimonadia; order Saccharimonadales; family UBA4665; genus RYN-405. The sequence goes on along the minus strand of JAQBRQ010000019.1, from coordinate 5,703 downwards.
GCTGAGCGACACGGCGCTTTTGGAGACTAAGCTGACAACTGGCCAAGAGTTGACCGAAAAGAACATCAAAGACTATAAACAGTTGTCTGATGACGACAAGTTGTACAACCGGACGCTTGGTTTTATTGCCATGCGTCCGCGTTCTAGGTGGGAAATTCAGTTTTATCTGGAGCGCAAAAAGGCCCCTACTCCCCTGGTTGAACAAATACTTAACAAGTTAAGTATTGTGGGCTTAATTGACGACCGTAAGTATGCCCAGGCCTATGTAAATGACAGGCGATTGCTCCGCCCTACCTCGCGTCGCAAAATGATGATGGAACTTAAGAAAAAACGAGTTTCGGAAGAGATTATTCGTGAGGCGATTGGCAGTGGGCAGGAAGACGAAACATCTGCCCTCCAAGAAGTTATTACCCGCAAGCGCCGCCAAACGAAATACCAGGATGACGCCAAGCTCATGCAATACTTAGCTGGCCAAGGCTTCGGGTATGGCGACATAAAAGCTGCTTTGCAGAAGCCCAAAGAAGACTATTAGGCGGCTGTTGCTGGTGCCGCAACCGGCGCGTTTTTAATGAGCTCGTTTATAATCACCCGCTTGGGTGTTATTTCGTTAATTTGCGTCCGATCGATACTGAGAGAGCCACCGGTGAAGCTTTTTAAGATTGACTGGGACACATATATTTTCTGGACATACATTGTTTCCATCTCGGTGGCGTAATCGCTGACCTTGCCTACCTTTTCTTTGCTGATAGTCTCGACTTGCTTGCCAATAAGCTCAAAATTAAGCTCAATAACGTCTTTGAGCCGCACTAAATCCTCTGCTTCTACTAAGACGTCATGATCATTAACTACATAACCTTTGGGCATGATGTCGCGGATATCTTGATACAGCAGGATGAGCTCCCGTTTATCGAAGCGATCTTGGCAGTAAAAGCCTTCGATCTTTAGATTATTTGGGTTAAAAATTGCTGCCGTGACAGTAGCAATTGGCGCGCCGGTCCTCAAAGAAAGGATCGATTTATTTATAAGATTAGCACTTAACTGGAGCATGATTCTAGTATAACGCGCCGATCCAAATCAGCACCAAAATTAGGCTAAAAAACGTTCGATTATTAACTAATTTAAGATTTGAAGCACGTTCAAGACGCTACTGCTTGCTGTAGTGATAATGCCCGCATACAATCCTGCCTACTATGCGGCGGATACATCGATTAATGCAGACAGCAACCACAGCTTTTGTGCTCTGTGGCTTGGTAGTGGCAGGTCGACCTATTCTCGTACAGGCAGATACGGCAGCTACACCCTCCCTCGTAGTCAGCCAGCTCAAAATAACCAGTAGTGAAGGTCAGTTCGTAACGCTCTTCAACACAACCAATACCACACTGGATATGAGTAAGTATCAGCTGGAGTACTTCAACAACTCTGATCTGAGCAAAGCGACTAGTAGCAGGCTGATCGCGCTCTCAGGCATAGTGCCGCCGCATAGTTATTACATGGTGAACGACAGTGCCCTGCTACTCTGCTATAAGCTGACGATTAACTCAGTATCGCTCGGTTTTTCGAGCACGGCGGGACTTGTTCAGGTCCTGGCTTTACAGCAATCGAGTCCTGGTGGTGCGGTAGGGTCTATTCTGCAAGATTATGTTGGTTGGTCAAAAACTGCCGCCGCTGGGGCGCAAACGCTACCATCAAATACCAGTGCTTTTTTGCAGCGCCAGCCCCTCGACGCTGCTAATAACCCGTTGGTAACTAGCGCGGGTAGCGGTTCGTGGCTACAAGTTCAGCGCAGTAGCAGCGATCCTTGCAGCCTGGTTACGGGTTCTGCAGCACCTGTGCCTGTTCAAACCGGTCTAAGCCTACTCTTGCCGTCCAGTGAGCCGCCAGCCACCATAGTCAGTCTGGGCGATCTTGAGTCAGAAGCTTCTGTGGCTACACCCACCGGTGTTTTGCCAGCAAGCGATATTGGGCTGATGGCGCCGCAAGTCACTGAATTATTGCCAAACCCGGACGGTACTGGCAACGATGCAACCGATGAGTATATCGAACTGTTCAACCCTAACAGTGTTAGCTTTGATTTGACTGGCTTTGCCCTTCAATCTGGAGTGACCAGTTTGCGCAGCTATGTTTTCCCCACGGGCACAATACTGCCACCAAAAGCCTTCGTGGCATTTTATGCCGAAACAACAAACCTTAGCCTCAGCAACACCAGTGGCCAGGTAAAGCTGCTTGATCCATTTGGTAATGCTATCGCCACGACTAATGCCTATGCCTCCGCCAAAGATGGCCAGAGCTGGGCACTGGCTAACGGCAAGTGGTATTGGTCGACATCCCCTACTGCAGGCACCGCAAATGTTATTAAGCAGCCAGTCAGTAAAAAAGCTAAAACTGCCAGTGCAAAAAGCAAAACAACCAGCTCCGCGGCCAAGGTTAAAGGGGCAAAAACGTCCAAGCCAGTCAAAACTACTGCTCTTGCGGGTAGCATTCATGAAGAGCCTACTAAAACACCAATTCATCCACGGGTACTTGCCCTTATAGCCGGGCTCGCGCTACTATACGGAGCATATGAGTACCGAGCAGACATGGCAAACCGAATCTACCAGTTTAGACGCTACCTTAGCGCTCGCCGAGCAAATCGGGGCTAGGCTTAAAGGTGGTGAGGTCATTGAGCTTATTAGTGACTTGGGCGGCGGCAAGACGGCCTTTGTGCGCGGGCTGGCCAAAGGCATGGGCAGTAGCGATATCGTGCGTAGCCCGAGCTTTACGCTTAGCAACCAATATAAAGCTGGTAATATAACTCTTCATCACTTTGATTTTTATCGCCTGCAAGAACCGGGTATTATGCGCGAAGAGCTGGCAGAGCTACTGGACGATCCGCAAGCAGTAGTCGCGGTGGAATGGGCTAATATTGTCGAGGATATATTGCCTGCTGACCGATTGAGTATCGCCATAACGGCCAGTGACGAGAATAGCCGAACATTAATATTTGCGTATAGCGACAATTTAGGGTATCTCATCCCCGCTAACACTTAACACGTTAACTATTATGCTTATATTAACTATCCGCACCGACAAACCCGAAGCCGAATTAGGCTTATACGAAGATGACAAGCAGCTCACCTACCTTCACTGGCAAGCGCATCGTGAATTAGCCGAAACAATTCATCAGCAAATGAGAGATATATTAATGAGCCAACAGAAGGAGTTGCGTGAGGTTCAAGCGCTGGCGGTTTACGAAGGTCCGGGCAGTTTTACGGGTCTTCGAATAGGCGTCAGCGTGGCCAACGCGCTAGCAAACAGCCTGCAAGTACCAATTGTTGCTCGAACGGGCGATAATTGGATGGCCCAATGCATAGCGGCTATCCAGGGTGGCGAGAACACTAGTATTGTGATTCCCGAGTACGGTGCCCTGCCAAACATTACTACCCCCCGAAAGTAGGCTAGGCTGCCTGGCATTGACATCGCTCCGATTACGCTTATAATTTTTACTACAAAAGCTATGATGCCACAAAACAAACACCACGCCACTGCACTGAGCTTATTACTCACGCCATCTTGGCTTAGCGGCTTGATTGCTGTCATTGCCGGATTGGTTGTTGCCGGCGGCGTGATTATAGCCTTTAGCGCCAGCAATAGCCAAGTCCAGCAGCAATTACTGGTGTGGCAGCAAGCTATCCCTGAGCGTGCCTTAACTACACCCGACCAGATCCTTGAGCAGAATGATAAGCCAACGCTGCAAGGTAGTTGGCCGCTGCTGATTTTTTGGTCGCTGCTCGGCCTTGTGGTCTATACCATCGCCACATCTATAACGAAATCAATCAGTAATGCCGAAGCCTTTAGGGAATCGCTGGACTACGTCCATGCCGATAGACACTCAATGGTGCAAGGCGTAGTCCAGCGCATTGTTATCCGTCTGGCAATTGTTGGTCTTTGGGCGCTCTTTACGTTGATGTTCTTCAAACACGTTATTCCCTACAGTATTACCGCAGCCCACGCCAGTGCAGCAGATGTACTAAGCCCGAACGGCATAGCCTATGCCCTCATATCCTTCCTGGCTATTGCCCTGAGCATGCACTTGCATGCCATATTCTTACGCTTAAGTTTTGGCAAAGTTCGCGTACTGACCAGCGCGAATTAGCACCCTGAGCTGTATTTATTGACCCGGCATGACATTGGGGCGTATATTTAGAGCAGGAAATACCGCGCATTAGCGCATAGTACATCCGAGACTTAATACTAATTCGATTTTCAGAGCAGTCTCAGCAGACTAGAGAAGTGATAGCGACGTCTGGCACGTTACTGTTCTGCGCATACATATAGAAAGGATCCAAATGACAGCAGTATTACTCGCTATTGTCGGGGTGCTTGTTGGTTTTGCCGCAAACACTGTTATAACAAAAAGACGCACGGGGGCAGCCGAAGATAAAGCGGCTAAAGAACTTGAGCGAGCCAAAAAGGAAGCAAATAAGCTGATCGATCAGGCTCGTGAAGAATCTAATAAAGCCGTTGAAGAAACTCGCAAAGAAGAGCAAGCTCGCCGCCGCGAATTAAAAGATCTCGAGCAGCGACTGGTCACCCGCGAAGAAAACCTCGATAAAAAACTTGATGAACTCGATAGGCGTAACGAATCACTTCGCCGTAACGAAGATGAAGTCGAGCAGCTAAAGAACGAAATCCGTGAAATTCGCGGCAAGCAGCAAGAAAAACTCGAGAAGATCGCCAAGCTCACTAAAAGCGATGCCGCCGAAAAGCTCATGCAAATGACCGAGCGCGACATCAAAAACGATCTGGTTGGTTTAGTAAATAAACTCCAAAATGAAGCTCGCGAAAACGCCGATGAACAAGCCGCTTTAATCATCACAACTGCCATGGAGCGCATGGCCTCTGAGGTAACTGCCGAGCGTACCATTAGCAGTCTTAAACTGACCGACGACGAGATGAAGGGTCGCATTATCGGTAAAGAGGGACGCAATATTCAAGCGCTACAACGCGCCACCGGCGTCGACATCATGGTTGACGACACTCCTGGTTACGTCGTGCTTAGTAGCTTTGATCCGATCCGCCGTGAGGTCGCCCGCGTAACCATGGAAATGCTCATGAAAGACGGTCGTATCCATCCGGGACGCATTGAAGAAGTCGTCGAGAAAGCCCAGAAACACGTTCAGAAAGAGGTCATTCGGGCCGGTGAAGATGCCGCTCGCGAAGTCGGTGTGATTGGTATTCCAAAAGAAATTTTGCAGCTTCTCGGTGAGCTCAAGTACCGAACCAGTTTCGGCCAGAATGTGCTGAAACATTCAACCGAAATGGCTCACATCGCCGGTGTGATCGCCGAAGAAATTGGCGCCGATGTTAAGATCTCTAAGTACGCTGCTCTAGTCCACGACTTAGGTAAAGCATTGTCGCACAAAATTGAAGGCAAGCACCACCATATATCAGGCGAAATGTTGCGCAAATATGGTGCTCCCGAAGCAGTAGCTTTGGCGGCCGAACAGCATCACTATGATGTTGAAGCAACCAGCGTCGAAGCGCTAATCATCCGAACTGTCGACGCCATTAGCGCTGCTCGTCCGGGTGCCCGAAATGTCTCGGCCGAGAACTTTGGCGACCGCATGCGCGAGCTAGAAAACGTTGCCAACGGCTTCCCTGGTATCGATAAGTCCTACGCCATTAGCGCTGGCCGTGAAGTCCGCGTGTTCGTACAACCGCAGC
>JAQBRQ010000018.1 GCA_028286385.1 Candidatus Saccharimonadota bacterium | reverse complement strand
AGAGACGATTTTGACCGAGGAGTAATTCCGATGACCTGGAGCATGCGGCTGAAAGATCTGTACTTTATGGTCGCTGCACTTTTTATCGCCGTTCTAGCAGCTCTTTTAGTGTTAGACCGAGACGACCACATTTCGATGATCACCGGCAGAGCATTCGATAATTTTTTTGATTTCGTGGCGCGGACTGAACTAATTTCTAAAACTCACTTGAGCAGTGCTCTGCTGGCACATACCGTATCGGCCTTTTTACTGATTAGCACCGGTACAATACTATGGATACTCTTTAGGCCCTATAAAGTACCCGGGAATGCCTCTCGCGACGATGCAAAGCTCAAAGAGCTACTTGGTCACCACTCCACCTCTTCGGAAGATTATTTTAAGTTCTGGCCGGCCGACAAAAACTACTTCTGGCAAAAAGACCAAGCTGGTTTTATAGCATATAAAACAGTTGGACCCGTCATCTTTGCGCTTGCCGACCCAATAGCTGGCAGTCAGAGCCAGCTATTAAAAGATTTTCTTATGTGGACCAGAGCCCACCGCTTAAAGACATGCTTCCTGCCAGTTAATGAAGATGGTCGCCGTCTGTACGAAAAAGCCGGGCTTGAACTTGTACAAATTGGTTCCAGTGCCATAGTTAACACTCAAGAATTTTTGTTGACCACTGGCAATGATAAGTGGTGGCGCTGGCAAAAGAATCGGGCTAAAAAGAATAACTATAATTACGTTCAATCCCATCCGCCCCACTCCGCTGCGTTCATGAAGCAGCTCAAGACAGTATCTGACGCGTGGCTCCAGGCCGGCGGTCGTAAAGAGAGAGGCTTTGCCCTTGGCTACTTTGATGAAGGTTATCTGCAAAAATGTATTATTCACAGCATAAAACTCGATGACGGCAAAACCATAGCTTTTACTAATCAGCTACCGGAATTTAAGCCTTCGTCTACCGCTACTGTAGATTTATTACGGTACCTGCCTGATGCTAACAACGCCATGCCGTACTTGCTTTACGAGACAATTGCAACGCTGGCTGCAAACGAGTATGAGTTCTTTGATCTGGGTTTTGTGCCCTTTGCTAAAGCAAAGGGCCAGTTACTAACAATCGCTCAGGCTATAAGTGGCGGGCGTTTTTCTTCCAAAGGGCTGGAGCAATTCAAAAACAAATTCGACCCAGACTGGCAACCGAATTATATGGCCTATGAACGTGACGTAGCCGACTTCGTACTGATTGCTCTAAATATAGAAAGGCTATTTAAACCAGAAATTGATTGATCAAAAATGGTGCAGCACTTTGCTAAAAGTTAGAACCAAAATCCACGTTTCTTTAAGACTGCCGGGCGTTGTAACTGTCCGACTGTAAGCAATGCCGCAGAAGCCTGTGGGTGAGTAGCCTAAACTCATTCTAGATAAGTAAGGAGTGGCTAACATGGAAAACAATTTGCATAATAAAGTAATTCTTGTGACTGGTGCATCGAGTGGTATTGGCGAGGCAACGGCACGCATGGCAGCTAGGCACGGCGCTATTATTGGGCTCGCTGCACGCCGAAGCGATAAATTACGATCGATTGCCGATGACATAACTTCCTCAGGCGGTAAAGCTGAAGTCTTTGAGGCTGATATTACTGACGAGTCGGTCTGTAATCGATTGGTTACTGAGGTGGAGGATAGGTTGGGGCCGATTGACGTACTGGTAAACAATGCCGGGGTCATGCTGCTTGGCCCGGTGCTCAAGGCTCCAACCGGTGAATGGCGGACAATGGTAGAAGTCAACGTACTCGGCTTAATGTATATGACACACGCCATGTTGCCGGGAATGGTAGGACGCAAGACAGGTCATATCATCAATGTCTCAAGTGTTGCTGGCCGGACAGCTACAGCGAATTCAGCAGTGTATAATGCTACTAAATGGGCCGTGAATGCTTTTACAGAAGCGCTGCGCCATGAATTGGCAGGAGGTAAGACGGGAATTCGTACCACCCTCATTGAGCCCGGTGCCGTTGCGACCGAGTTGATTTCCCACAATCGTGAAGAATCGCAAGAGGCTATAAATAAGCGGCTCGCAGGCATCAACAAGCGGCTTGAGGCCGACGATATTGCGCGTTCAATCATATATGCTATCAGCCAGCCGGAGCATGTTAGCGTCAATGAAATTTTGATTCGCCCAACCGAACAAGACGGCTAGTTAATCGTTTTGGTGCGGGGTTATCTACGAAGTAGGCACGCTGCTACTCTACTAATTGGTCAATCTTATTTTGCCGGATAGCTGTTTGTGCGATCATGTCTGCAAAATCTTGCACTTCGTCTAGCCCTTGTTTGCCGAGTGCTATAGCCAGTGCGCCACCAACACCTAATTCAATAAGGCCGCCCACAGCATCACCGCCAATAATTGTCCTAACTCCAATCCCAACTACTGTTAAGCCAGTAGCTGCCATAGCAAAACTTGCTAGGAGTTGTTTTTTATCGTGTTTTATGGACTCTGACCAAAAATCTCTACTACCTTCAAGAAGTTCTTTTTGGCTGCTCATGTCTAAGATTGTACAGAATTAAAGTTCTGACGTCCACAATGCTTCTATCTGTGGTGCAGCATCATGGCTGAGGTTCGAACTATTTTGGTTGCTCAGGTTCTACTGTTTTGACAATTGGGATTTCAGTTATTACCATAACTTCATCATCTTTACACTCGTATTTAGTTTTGTCGTATTCTTTGTAAGAGTCGGCTGGCTTTAAGTTGCTGGTTATCTCCCAGCGAACTTTCTTCATTTCTTGCTTACAAACGGGACATTTCATGATTTTATTATACCTATAGGGTGCGAAAATTAATAACGCTTATGGTTTTGATGCAGGATAGCGGGCTTCGCCCTTTTCCGCCGTGGCATGCTCGATGCAAGCATCTGCGCGTGTCCTCGCTCCACCGAACCTGAATGCCAACGGCATCAGATTCTAGCAGCCTAACACCAGGGCCAAAATAAAAAGCCCCAATGGGGCTTCATATTTTGGTGCAGGGTGCAGGATTCGAACCTGCGAAGGCATAAGCCGAGAGATTTACAGTCTCTTGTGTTTGACCGCTTCACTAACCCTGCATATATATGGAGCCACCTCCGGGATTTGAACCCGGGACCCCATCCTTACCATGGATGTGCTCTACCCCTGAGCTAAGGTGGCGCATAACTAGACAATAGTAGCAAATTATCTTACTTTTTGCTACACTTTATCGGTGTTAGAATTAGTTTAGGAAGATAATGCCACCTTAGCTCAGCGGTAGAGCAGCTGTTTTGTAAACAGCAGGTCGTCGGTTCGAAACCGACAGGTGGCTCCATTAGATAGATATGAATCGGGTTGTGGATAACTCCACAACAAAATGTTGACAAATATACGTTGTAGGATTACCATAAGCGTAGTAAACCGTAAAACCAAAAGAATTACGTTTACGACAAATTATTTTTCACTTGCAAGAAGAAAAAGCAGAATACCAGGATTGATCACCTGGTATTTTTGTTTCTAGAGTTAATATGGAGGTTTACAATCAGCTCCTCATCTGTTAAGATAGATTGAATCACTTAGTAATATAACTCAGGAACTTTAGATGGCTAAAAAAGGCGACAAGCGCAAAATTATCGGTATGATCAGCGAAGAGAGCGGCGAACGTCTCTATTACACGACCAAAAATACCATGAACACTCCAGATAAGCTTACCCTCAAGAAGTACAGCCCCAAACTTCGCAAACACGTTGTCTTCACCGAAACCAAGAAAAACCTCGGTCGCAACGAAGCGCCAAAGCGCTAACAAGGCCACTTATCGTGTCGGCGGAAGCTCCTCAAACAGATTTCTCAAGAAATCTGGACTTGCCGCCTTTTCCTAGTATTGAGCAAAACTATCTACCAGAAAATGTAGACGTGCACTTCCATCTTGCGCCCCACAAAACGGCCGAGCACTTTGAAGCTGCGTCAGAATTATTAAAAACATCCGATGTTTACATACCTGAACTAGCCGGTTGGGATCAAAAAGCTCGCAAAGAATACACGGCTATATCAAAAGGCGACAGGAAGGCTATTGCAAAAGCGAAGGCGGATACAAGTGGTTTGCACTTAGGGTACCGTTCAGCCTTAGTTGAAGCCCTGGCCGGTACGTACAAGCCGGTGTTATTTATTGACGCATCAGAAACGCAAAGGGCATTCATAACTGGTGATTTTGAAAGAGTATACAAGAGAGCTGTTGGTTTTAATGTAGAAGATACGCTCAACGGGTTTGCGGATGCGATGTCAGGCATAGCTTATAGGGTGTCCATGCGAGATCGTATTATGGCCGCTAACCTAGGTCCGGCAGTAACGGCATTGGTTGCCGGACATCCTCGCTTAAATCAAAATGATACCGTTAAAGTGCTTTGTACCGTAGGTCATGGGCATGAAGCGCTCTACAACTATTTGAGCAAGCAGGAACACGCCGAACGTAAAGTAAGTGCCAGCCATTGGTCATATCACAATCCAAAAGACCCAGAAAATACAATTTATAACTCTTATAAATCCGGCATCGCTCCGGAACGCAATGGATTGATTAGCATGATGGTTGCAAATGCGCTTGCTCGGTCAGCCTTGCGCGGTTTCAGTGCCTCGAGGGCATTTTATGACTTTGCCGCGTTATGGTCACGGAAACCTGACCGGCACTATGTTTTAGGTGCAAAAACTCTTGATGTTTTTATGCGAGATCCGGAGCAAGCAGCAGAATGGGCGCAAACTGTGTTGCGGGCGAGGCCCGGTGCTGTAAGCAAAGGTAATACGTACGAGCTACTTAAAGCAAACGTTATTGTTGCTAACGAGCTATTAGTTGATGAGTACGAGACACGGCAAGCAAGCTAGCTAGTTCCGCCAAGGTCGAGCAGGGTGTTAACCATCTCGGCGTGGCTCCAAACTAGCGGTGTAACACCGAGTGGTGAGCCTGTTTCGGGGTCGAATTGTTCGCTGAGGACGCCGCTTGGCAATTCGCGGCTTAAGCACCAGTCGAGTAGTTCCGTGGCTTTCTCCGTTTGACCGGTGGCTGCGTAGTATTGAGCCAGCCATAAGGTGCTGACGATCCACGGATTACCCTTGTAATTACGCCTGGTTAAGAAGTAATTATCGTTTTCGTAGCGCAGGACTCCACCGCTTGGTGTGCTGTTTAGAATGCGCTCTTCGACATGCTTGGCGGTACTGACCACTCTCGGATCGTTTAGTGCCAAGCCAGCGTACATGTGTGGCCCGTAGAGGCTGGAAATGTCGACGGTATCGTCGTAAACCAGGGTGTCGTCCTCTTGGAGTAGGAAGCCTTTGCGGAAGTAGCCGTCAGGATGGTAGAGCTTATCGAGATTGCCACGGATGCTCTCGGCCGCTTGTTCCCACTTAATGGCGTCATGGGCCCGTTCGAGCACTTGTGCCAGTTTAGCGGCGGTCTGCAGCCCGGCGATCACTGTGGAGACGGTATAGCTGCTGGTTAGGAACTTTTCTTCCCAGAGGTCGTAGCTGGCATGTGGCAAGCCAGTTTGCGGGTCAACAAAGCTGACCATGAAGTCGGCGGCTGGCACGATAAAGCTGTGGTAGAAGTTTTCGACCAGTGTTTTGTCTTTGGTGGCTTCGTAGAGCTCGCCCAGCATGAATATAACGCTGGCGGTTTCGTCCTCCTGGATAGCTAACTCTTTGCGGCGGCCGTGAACCAGCGGATGCCAGGTGCTGCCGATGGCGCGGTCCGGCTGGTACTTGTGCATCAGGTATCCGTCAGGGTGCATGGTATCGCGGGCAAACTCCAGGAATTGCTTGGCTTCCTCGAAGTGCCCCAGGCGAATTAGCGGCCACAGGGCGTAGGCGGCATCACGCGGCCAGCAGTAACAGTAGTAGTCACGTCCGAAGTTAAAGATGCTGGAGTCGCCGCTAGCTAGGACAGAACCGCGCTGATCGCAGTGGGCTTTAATAACTAACAGACTGTGCTGAATGCTGCGCTGGTGAAAGTCTGGGATCTCAACGTCGCCGCTACCCATCCATTCCTGCCAATTTTGGCGGACATGGCGTAGGCGGTCGGCCATCTTCTGGTGTTTAAATTCGTTGTGGATGTCTTCGGCGTCGTTTTGGCTGCTGGCAGCGACGATCCAGTAGTCAATAATTGTGCTTTCGCCCGGTTTGAGGAGTTTGCGGAAGCGAATCACGCTATCGACACCACCGTGTTCAACGGCGTTACCAGATAGTTCGCCGTCTTCAGCGTCCAGATAAGTGCCGGCTTTACCTTCGATACCGTAGTTACCAACAGCATATTGGTCGAAGTCTTCGCCGTCATCAAACTTACCGGCGATGAGCAAGCAGTAGCGGCCTTTGTAATCGAGCAGGTAGTGGTCGTCCGGAACATAGATTGCGGTGTCGGCTCGGCCGGCCCGGGAGATCTGGAAGACCTGGTGTGTGAAGAGGCGGATGTCGCGCTCGGTGTCGGCATCATTGGCGACGGTGATGTGACGAATGAGGGCGTTGTGCTCGCTATCGATGAAGTCTTGGAGGTGGAGCGTAACCTGTAATTCGGCAGAATGGAGGCGGATGTCGCTAATTAAGGCATCGATCTCGAAGTCGACGTTGATTTCCCAGCTACCGTCATCCGTCCATTTAAAATGCCCATCGACCCAAACGCCAATTTTGTGTTGGCTGCTGCGGGCGTTAGTCAGGTTTTCGAGCCCAACGTAGGGGTAGTAAAAATCGTGCACTAGGCCGCTTTCGTCGAGTCCGACGAATAGCTGTCCATTACTCAGAACTACGGGTCGTCCCATATTAGACCTCAATTCCTTTTTTAACGAGGCGGAATAACAGATCACGGTAGGCGTTCATGAAGTTCATGTAGGCTTCGTACGGCGTGTCGTAGGGGCTAAAGTAGGCGTGCACGTCGCCATCGTTGAAGTACTTGGTACACATGTAGTAAAAATGGTCGGATGTTTGGAGCTTTCGCCAATCATCGATCAATGGTAAGTCATTGGTGCCCAAAATTCTATCTTGAAGGTCATATAACCCCTGAATAGATGTGGTTTGCATGGCGTTGCCGAGCCAAGCAGTTAAGTCACGTTCGGTATCGGCCCAGGTGACGGTTTGCGGCATGTCGACGTGGTCAACGGGCTCAAAAGCGTCGATGACTTCGCTGGTGGTCATGAAGGTGTGGCCTTCGGTCTTGAGCCATTCTTTTGGCAGGTGCTCCAGGAAGTCAAAAATACCTGATTCGTGCCACATGTGCTCACCGAAGGTTTCGTAGTCCATAAATAGATTAAAGTTGGTTGCCGAGCTGTCCTCAGACAGCCAGTGGCTGAATTTATCGGCAGTGAGTGGGTATTCAGCCCAGTTGCTATCGCCAAAGCGGAAGGCTATATCGTCGCTGAGCTTGTAGCTCTTCATGAGCAGGCGAATATTGTTGGTATAGGTTGGGCGGTAGACGAAGTTCGGACTGCGCCAGCCAAGTACCGGGTCCCAACCTTCGGCCAGGATGCCCTTGTAGCCGGCTTTGTCGGCCCAGTATGCCAGATCGTTGTTGTAGGCTAGCTCGG
>JAQBRQ010000005.1 GCA_028286385.1 Candidatus Saccharimonadota bacterium | reverse complement strand
GCTACTGAGTCGCCCTCAACACAGCACTGACGAGTACTTGGGCAAGGGCAGCAATGGCCAGGCCTATAAGCGCATATACCAGAGTGGTCTTTGCGGAACCAATTCTGCCTGCGTCACCACTCGAGGTGATGTATTTGAGCCCGCTTATAATAATCATGATGATGGCTGCGATACCAACAATAATACTCAGAATTGTCACCACAACTTGGATGGTGTCGGTTACGCCAGCACCTGAGCAGTTACTACCAGTCTGACCTACGCCGTCAAGCACCTGACTTTGTGAAGAGCCTGGGGGGGGACAGGCCGCAGCAGCAATGGCAGTTGGTACTGCCAAGGGCACCAGAATAGCTACAAGCGCTACGGATATATTCAGAAACAATTTTTTCATATTCTTAAGCCTCCTATAGCCTATTTACCAGATAATTTATCAACGATCGAGCAACGATAATGATGGCCAAGCCTATAAGTGCCCCGGTGGCGGTAATCTTGGCACTAGCGACGTTATTACTGTCGCCATTGGACGTAACATATCTAAGGCCTCCAAGGATAATAACGATAACCGCAGCCGCGCCGGCAATGTAAGCGATAATATTAGTTATTTTCAGCAGGATGCCATTACTTCCGGATATAGGGTCGCCACTATCTTTTGATACACAGACCGCTGAACTTGTAGGATCGCCGGACTTAGCACCAGTCTTGCTACAGTCAACACCACTTAATGCATCATAGGCAGCCGTAGCAGGGAGCGGCATGGCGAACATGCACAGGCACATCAATGCAAGAGAAGATAGAAGACGCGCTATCATGATAGCCTACCCACAACAAACGATACGATTGCCTGTGCGGCTAAGGCTAAGGCTAGCCCAACCAGCGCATAAACAACGCCGTTTTTTGCTTGAGCTGTTTTCTGAGGATCACCAGCAGCCGTTATGTAACGAAGGCCTGAAAACGTAATCATTAGCAAGGACAGAGCGCCAATAATTCCAAACACGATCGATAGGATGGTTTTGATGGTTGCCTCATTAGCAGCTCCGGTTGGCAAGCCGCCAGGACTGATTTCGGTTAGTCTTTGTGTGGCGGCAATTATAAACAGATACATGTTTTATTTCCCCAACTTATTCCCAAGAAATGAGACGAACGCAACTGCGACGACGGCTATTGCTAAGCCAATCAGGGCGTTCAGTATTGTTGACTGTGCTTTAGACGTATCTTCTGAATTGCCTTGGCTGGCAATATACTGCACGGCCCCGACCAGCACAAAAGCCACCGCGATGATGCCGGCTAATCTCAGCAGGTCATCGATGACTGCAATCAACACAAGCGGCACGTCGCTTGGCGTGGTGCCATCAGGGAAAAACTGAAAAGTTTCGATATCGCAACCGTCTGGCGTTCGGTCAAGGTAGTGGTACCAAGATACAAAGCCCAAAAAATCACCCGACGAACAACTTTGCTTCACGACAGAGAATAGTGTTAGTGGATTTATATACATAAGTTTTAAACTGTCCTATTAAACACACCACCTGGTATGAGGAACTGCAGCAGGGCATACAGGAAGAAATAAGCGACAATGGCAAATATAGTCTTAATAATACGGTCTTTAGCCTTGGACACAGCTTGTGGATCACCGGTAGATGCCGAGTATTGGATGCCTGCAACAATAAGCGAGATGACCGCAATCAGACCAAAGCTAACCGAGAACAAGTTAATAGCTGGCTGTACGTACTTTGCTACTAAGTCACACCCATTTGCTTTATTACAGATTGCATTTGGGTCTGCCGCTTGATCGACACATTTGCCGTTCTCACACCCAGGGCAGCCCTCGGGCGTACCATTTTCGGTATTTTGGCAGTCAGCACAATTCCCGTCTGTAGGCTTGCAATTTGAGTCTTTCGCCCTGAGATTACCGCCAGTGGTTTCGCCAGACTGGTCGATGCTATACACTTGCACCTTCGTCTTTGCCTTAGTGTTAGCATCTATCGTATCAGTGATTTTTACGGATTTAGGCGTGCCTTTTTCGCATTTGAACTCTTTTATGGTGTCGCCAAGCTGCACCTTTGTAGGGCTACTACTCCCACAATCTACGCTAACAATTGATAAGTCTATTGTAGTCGGGTAAGGGTTATTGTTTTTTGCTGCATCTGCCTTACTGCCAACGCCTTGAATCGTAACCGTGTCAGAACCTTTACTGCATGCGACCTTATTCTTTTTGACCTCAACTTTACCCTGCTCACAAGACAGAGCATAGGTAGCTTTTGTTGCTGCTGACACGTCAGTTGGCAACAGGACAGATACTGACGTTAAAAAGCAGGCCGTCAAACTTGCCGCAGCCAAAAGTAATTGTTTGATTTTGTGTGTTTTAGCAGTCATTTTTAATAACTATAATGAATGCCGGGCAACTATGCAATAGTACATAAAGACCAACCTGGCAAGCAGACAAAATGCTAAAGCTTTATTTATGATGTGTGATGTTCTATTATTACTACAAAAGAGACTACTCTTTACTAAGTGTGGACAGCCGACAGAATGAAGATAAAAAGACCTAAAATTTCGCTTTCTCGCCTATACATGGCTCCTTTTATGTTAGCCATAGCGCTGGCAACACTTATAAGCGTCCTCGGACCGCTTGCGATGCCGCTGACTGCATACGCGGCAGGTGGCGCGGAATACGCGCTCTATTTCCCTGACACCGCTCAGTATAAGGGGCAGCTTAAGACTTCATTTAAGGATACGGGCGGAGACATCGGCTCCGGTACTTCCGCTATTTTGAACCAGACGAAACTTTTGACCAAAGGAGGCTTTTTAGGAGCACAGACTCTTAGTCTTTCAGCCGGGTCAACCGAAAATGAAAATCTACCTATCTATAAGCTTGATTACTACTGTACCCCAAGTTCAGCTGCCACCGGTTACGGCTTCAGCACCGAGAAGCCGGATGGCTCAAAGCCCTATGTACGGTACACAATGGGAGTGGCACTTACGGATAGCAAGAAGTGGAGCGGCCTTGCGGACGACCCTAATTACACAACCTATGTTGGCGTGCTTGGTAATACCAATGTTGGTACGGTCCATTTCCCAGAAACATATGGATCGGACGGATCTTATTACCAGGCCAAGGACTTTGATCTCCCGGGCAAAGCTGGCGATCATAATATAAGGCAGGCAATTGAGTTTACGCATGGACACTTCGGGCACTGGTACGGTAACGCTGATGGCACTGATCGCTACAGTTTTAACGACCCACGATACGGTGACACGGCGCTCCCTGACTACAAGCACATTGGTGACGTGTTTGATAAGTGTATGCCTAGCCCGGATAAGTACGTTGCAAATAAGGCTATCAATCTAAGCAATCACCCTGAAGCAGCAAAAGAATATGAGGCCGCACTAGGAACAACCCTCGAAGCGGCTGCATCGGGCAGTGCTGGCGGTAGCGGCACCAGTGGCACCGGTGGTGAGTCGGGTCCAGGCCTCACATGTGAGGTTAAGTTCTATAATCCACTCACTTGGCTGCTATGCCCGGCCGTTAAAGGCATGGTCAACATTGTCGGCTCATTGGACGACATTATTACAAGCCAGTTGAGCGTGGGGTCAAGTGGAAATTCAAGTGACCCGAATCAAATATTCTGCTCCAGCAAAGGTACCAGCAACAGTGACGCTCAAAGAAGTTGCAAGGCATACGAGAATGCCTGGAAGAGTGTACGCAATATCGCGCTTGGTTTAATGGTAATAGTCGGCCTTATTATTGTAGTTGCGCAAGTATTAGGTATGGAAATTCTCGATGCATATGCAATCAAGAAAACTCTGCCGCGATTAATCATTGCCGCTATAGCCATCACATTATCTTGGAAGCTCATGCAGTTCTTTGTAACGTTTACCAACGACCTTGGCTACGGCGTTCGCTACATTATATATAGGCCTTTTTCTGATTCGGGCTTTGACCAAGCAACACTTGGCGGGGGAGGTTCGGTTGCAACCAGTATTGCTGGGTACACAGCGCTCCAGGCACTCGGAATTTTTGGCTTGCTCAGTTTTGCAGCCACAGCGGCTCTGGCTGTTTTTGTCGCATTTATGGTACTCGTTATTAGGCAACTGCTAATCATTGTGCTTATTATCTTTGCCCCAATCGCTATTATTGCCTTCATCCTGCCGAACACTAACAAGGTTTATAAGCTATGGTGGGACTCATTCAGCAAAGCACTTCTGATGTTCCCGATTATCGCGGCCTTTATCGCGACCGGTAGAGTATTTGCTGCTGTATCCGCCACCAGTGGCAGCACCCTTGGCCAATTTGTTGGATTCGCGGCCTATTTTGCACCGTACTTCTTATTGCCACTAACCTTCAAGTTCGCTGGAGGTGCACTGGGCAACATTGGTGGCTTCGTTAATAATAGTAGTAAGGGCGGCTTCGATCGGCTCAAGAAGTTCCGTTCTGGCCAATTCCAATCACATGGTGGCCGCAAAATTGAAGGCGCCAACAGGCAAGTTCTGGCTGGGCGTGCCGGCTTCAACAATAGACTACAAGATGCGTCCTCCAAGAGCAATAATCGCTTCGTGAAAGCTGGTCTCGGCCGACTAGCCAGCACCACAGCCGGCTACAATCTTGAAGCCTTGCAGTCAGCGAAGACGGCTCAAGTAGCCAAGGAAGTTAACGATCAGATCGCAACCGGCAGGGATGAAGAGGTAAGGGGTCTGCTTATTGATAAGAAGACAGCCCAAAGTCGGGATGATCCTACTGGTACAGGCAAGCGCCAATACAAGTCACTTGGCGGTGCCTGGGTTGACGAAGCACATGTTGATGCTGGCCAACGTCGTTGGGGTAACGATAAGTTTGCCAAACAGGCGGCGCTGGCATACGAAATGCGTAAAACCGATACAGTTGACGATGTGGAGCACCTTAAAAAGAATTACGGCAAAACCGCACTTGCAAGCGGCATGACAGAAGGCGAAGCAGCTGGCGCATGGATTGGCGCAGCTTTTGAGAACCAGAATCAGCACCTTGAAATGAAGCACACCAACTGGAAAGACGGCTCAATGTCTGAAACACAAGCTAGCAAGTTTGCGTCTGAAGCCTACGAAAAGAAGGGCAGCTACGCGATGTCGCAAATGCATGCCAGCACTATTAAGCAGCTGGGCAAGGCTTATGACCTTGGTGGCGATGAACTACTTAATGGCAATGAAGAAGAAGCCATTCGTGGTGGTAGGACTCAAAATCAGGTTGCAGCAGTTGCCGAAACCTTCGTCAACCGTTTTGGTGGTGGTGCTGCTGGCGGTCCAGGCGACGACCCGGCAATACAGGCAGCACTTGCAGCTCAGCAGCGGCAAGCAGCGGCAGTCCAACAAGCTCAATCGGGTGGTGGCGCATACCCAGCTGGTGGCCAGCTACTCGGCCCAGATGGCAAACCAATTTCCAGGGCTCCTGAAGCAACCATCAGCGTCAACACGCCGGGCGCCGCTCACGTTGCCGAAGAGGTCTTTGATCTCGCTATAAAAACTGGGGTAAAACAAGCAGTCGACCCAACAACCGCAAGAAAACCCGACATTTCACCTCCGAGTATCCCGCGCCAGAGTCAGTAAACCCTGGACCTAGGCGTAACCAAGAAGCTCCCGACCAGTTTCACGCATGTCATATTCAAGACGCTCGAGGTTTATTGCCACGCGCGAATACTCAGTATTATGCTGTACTTTGCCCTCTCTAACTGCTTGCGGTGATTCGCCGTAGGTTTCAGCGTAACCTCTTTCGGTCGCAAACAGGGGATGAACCGGATACGTCGTTAAGTCTATCTGCCCTATGGGATTATGCTCTTTGTCCAGTAACGACTCTATTTCACTTAGGTTATTATTTTCACTTAGGTTATTATTCTTTACCGGCTTAACAGGACCCCCTATAAACAGTTCGCCATTTTCCAGCAGGGTAATGGTACGCGTTGCCTCTCTAGTTGTAGCCGTAGAAATCACCCATCCCTTGCCTATGGGCTGTGGGTCCTCGTCATGATATAGATCAAAACTCCTATCGTTCTGATGTCTAATACTATTCCAGATTATTTTGCCCTTACCCTTCTTAGGCTCAATGAACCTAGACCGGTTTCCCCGTACGACATTGCCTTTTGAGTCTTTCTTTTCTTTTACAAGATGTTTCTTATCGACGATTTGACTTCGATTTGGGTTGATAATTGCTACGTTGGGCGCGATTTTTCTTTCTTTCAAGAGGCTTGCGAGCTCTCGTGCTGGCCTTTGTAACTCTTCTGCGAGCTTTTCAATAATCGGCTCGTAAGTACGGCGCACATTATATGCTTCGGCTTGCCTACGCTCGCGGCTTGTTTCTTGATTTGGATGTTTGAAAAATTCGGACATACATACGTTATAACAAATATATGTTATTTTGTCAAGCGTAAGCGGTGCTATACTTGCTGTTTTTGCTATACTAAAGTGGTAATGGCAACATACAAACTAATGCAGGATATAGAAGCCGAAGATCACATTCTGGGGCCGCTGTCGCTCAGACAGTTTATTTTTGCATTGATTGCCGTATTTAATTTTTATATTTGTTTTATTTGCGTCACCAAGGGTGTGGCATTCTTACTTATACTGTTCTTGCCACCGGGGCTGTTTTTCGGCTTCTTCGCGATGCCGTTTGGCAAAGACCAACCAACAGAGGTGTGGGCGCTGGCTAAGTTGCGCTTTTGGTTTAAGCCACGCAAGCGAATTTGGGACCAGAGCGGGGTTAAAGAGCTTGTGACAATTACCGTGCCGAAGAAGATTGAGCGGGTACTAACCAACGGTCTCGATCAGGATCAAGTTCAGAGCCGCCTTAAGGCGCTGGCCAGCACGATTGATAGTCGCGGTTGGGCAATCAAGAACGTCAGTGTAAACGCCTACGTGCAAGCTACTCAGTTCGCTACTGTATCTTCTGACAGATTAATTGACCCGAGCACTGTGCCGCGGGCTGTGCCGAGTTATGAGGTGCTGCCTGCCGATGATGTGCTCGACGAAGTTAATAATCCGATTGCTCGACAGTTCGACCAAATGATTACGAAATCGAGCCAGGAGCATCGTCAGCAGCTGGTCAATCAACTGAACGCACCGGCGCCGCAGCCAACACAGCAGCAGGCAGCCGCGCCTGCAGATTACTGGTTTATGAATCAGCAAGACGCGACTTCAAGGGCAAACGCTACGATCAATCAGCCTGACCTGATCCCATTGCCACCAATGCCGTCGACCACGCAGCCAACTGTGAACCCGATCGCTCAGGCCCAGGATGCTACTGCCGACGAAACTGCTATGGCAGCTCGATTTAAAGCTCACAATGCTTCGCAGCAAGCTTCTAACTCGCACTTGAGGACGCTGCAACCGCTGGATGCGCAGCCTCAAACGCCCGTAAACATAAGCGCTGCTCCAGCCATGACACCACAGACTGATCCTGCTATACTGAACTTAGCAAATAACAATGATTTGAATGTGGCGACATTGGCTCGCGAGGCCTACAAAGTCAAAAATAACGACGAGCCGCCACAGGATGAAGTTGTGATTTCGTTGCGCTAACCTGCCTTAAGCAGCACTTGGCAAGACATAAAGAGGTGGGCAACCAAAAGATGAATCCTTCAGCACCAAATCAACCAAACCCTTACGGAGCAGGGCAGCCTGGCGCTGTGCCGGTTCCAGCTCCTGTCCCACCGGCCCCTATTCCGCCCGCGGTTGGCCAGCCCGTACCGTTGGCTCCACCGGTCGCAGTTGGTGGCGTCATGCCCCAGAAACCTGGTTCAGCAACCGGTCCTGTGAAGCCACCGACCAACGCCAACAGCACGCAAAACACCTTGCAGATTGCCGAAATCCGCGATGGCATCGTAATTATGAACGACGGCTCGTACCGCTCAGTAGTGATGGTCAAGAGCATAAACTTTGATCTTATGAGTCGCCAGGAGCAGGAAGCAGTTGAGTACAGCTACCAGGGCTTTTTGAACTCGCTGTACTTTCCAATTCAGATCTTTGTGCGCTCACAAAAGGTCGATTTGCAGCCCTACATCGCCAAGCTAGACAAAATCCGCACCGAGCACGACAACATGCTGCTAGCACTGCTGATGGAAGATTACATCGGTTACATCGATAACCTCAGCGCCCAGGTCAACATCATGGACAAGAAGTTCTATGTGGTCATCCCGTTCTTCCCAGTTATTGATACACAGAAGGCGCTGACGCAGAGCAAGAATTTCTTGGGCGGGATTGGTGGTTTATTTAACAAAAAAGAACAGCACGTAACGATTAACGAACAAGATCTTGAGAACGCCAAAACTGAGCTGCGTAATCGCGTGCAGGCCGTACTTTCTGGGCTGCAACAGTGTAGCATCCAGGGGTTGCCGCTCGATACACAGGAGCTAATCGAGCTGTATTATGATACATACAACCCCGACACTGCTACCCGTCAGCAACTCAAGAACTTCAACGAATTGTCGGCCGATATTATTACCAAGGGTCAGGGAACTGCAGTTCAGGCCCATCTCCAAAGAGAGTTGCAATAATGTTGGGTAAGAAAAAGCAGCAACCGCTCGATCCGATAGCAATCGCCCAAGCTCAGCGCGCCCGCGAAGAGATGGAAGTTCAAGCGGCATTCCAGAAGGGTATTACGGCGCTGCGCGACTTTATCGCGCCGAGCTCACTAGAGTTTAGCAGCACACACTTCCAGCTCGGCACTCGCTACGCCCGCACATACTACGTTTACGGCTATCCTCGTCAGCTCTACACCGGCTGGTTGAGCAGCATGGTCAACCTCGACGAAGTCATCGATATGAGTATGTACATTTACCCTGTTGAAAGCCAAGTTGTCCTCGAAAACCTCAAGAAAAAAGTAACGCAACTGGAGGCCGGCATCCAAATTGACGGCGAAAAAGGCCGCGTCCGCGATCCAGGCAAGCAGGCAGCCATTCTGGATGCCGAAGAAATGCGCGATAAATTACAAGTTGGCGAAGAGCGATTTTTCCGCTTTGGCCTGTACTTCACGATTTACGGTGGCAGTATGGAAGAGCTGGAATACGTTAGCCATAAGGTTGAGTCGATGCTCGGTCAGCAGCTAGTTTACAGCAAGCCGGCATCATCACAGCAAGAGCAGGGACTTAACAGCACCGTGCCGCAGCTAGTCGATCAACTCCAGATCCGTCGCAACATGAGTACCGGCGCCCTCAGCACCAGCTTCCCATTCACCAGCGCTGATTTAACGCAGGATAACGGCATTCTGTACGGCATCAATATGCACAACTCCGGATTGGTTATTTTTGACCGTTTCTCTCTGGAAAACGGTAACTCGGTGGTCTTTGCCAAGTCTGGTGCCGGCAAATCGTTTACCGTCAAGCTCGAAGCTTTGCGCAGCATGATGTTTGGCACCGAGATCTTTATTATCGACCCCGAAAACGAATATCAGCGTATGTGTGAAGCTGTTGGCGGCGCTTACGTGCGACTGAGCCTTAATTCAGCAACCCGCATTAACCCGTTCGATTTGCCAAAAGTCGTTGACTCCGAAGAAGCCGACAACGCCCTGCGTAGCAACTTAATCACCTTGCACGGTCTTCTCCGCCTAATGATGGGTGGCGCCCAGACGCAGATGCAAGGCGGCCAAGGTGTGACCATGCCAGCGTTGGCTCCATCAGAGGAAGCAGATTTGGATGCTGCATTGATTGCAACGTACGCTAAGGCCGGCATTACAAACGACCCGCTAACACACACCGGGACACCACCGGCAATTATTGATCTCTACGATACCTTGCTCCACATGGGCGGCACCGGTCCCCAATTGGCTCAGCGCCTGCGTAAGTACACCACCGGGACGTTTGCCGGCATATTTAGCCAGCAAAGTAACATCGACATCAATAACCCGCTGGTTGTCTTCAACCTGCGTGATTTGGAAGACGAGTTACGCCCGGTTGCTATGTATATTGTACTTAATTACATTTGGAACAAGACCAAAAGTGACCAGAAAAAGCGCATTCTGATCGTTGATGAAGCCTGGCAGCTCATGAAATATGAAGATTCGGCTAACTTCTTGTTTAGCCTGGCCAAGCGCGCGCGCAAATACAACCTCGGCATCACGACAATCACGCAAGATGTTGAAGACTTTATGGGCTCGCGCATGGGCAGGGCGATTGTCGCCAACGCTTCAATGCAATTCCTGCTTAAGCAGTCGCCAAGCGCCGTCGACGTGTTAACCGACGTTTTCAAGCTGACCAGCGAGGAACAAAAACGCCTGAGCCAGTTCCCAGTTGGACAAGGACTATTCTTCGCGGGCCAGAACCATGTTCACATTCAAGTTGTGGCCAGCCCAACAGAGACAAGCCTGATCACCACAAACCCCGATCAGGTTCGTGACATCAATGCTGCGGCCGCTGGCCAAGCCGGTGATTTTAATCAGCCGCAGGGAACCATTGACCTGAGTAACCGGCTGTATCCCGGTAGCGTATAATAAAACAGTAACAACCTTAGCAAACAAAGAGTTATGGCAACAACAAACGCCAGTAAAGATCATAGGGAGTATGAACCGGATATCGACGCTGATATTCCGGGTTTGCATGATGACTTGCGGCAACGAGAAAACGGCGGCATTAGCGACGACGATCTTCGTGATATAACCGGCATCAACCCA
This sequence comes from Candidatus Saccharimonadota bacterium, assembly GCA_028286385.1. GTDB lineage: Bacteria > Patescibacteriota > Saccharimonadia > Saccharimonadales > UBA4665 > RYN-405. The sequence continues at coordinate 7,705 of JAQBRQ010000005.1, read as the reverse complement.
GAGCAAGAAGACGAGATGGGCCGTAGAGCAGAAAGTGGAGCCGCCGAGGACACTGCTGCACGTGAGAATAGCTTCGGCCGCACCAGAGAGGGAGCCGAGTCGGAAGCCGGGGCTGGGTCTATATTTAATGCTGATGGCGATAAAGGCGGCCGATTCGCTAATGTCAAAGGCAAGCTTGGCAGGTTTTCTAAAAACAAGTGGCTCGTGGGTGGTATGGCGGGTGGTGGCGCTGGCATTGTCGCTCTGGTGCTCCTTTTGGTTCTACTGGCTGGATCCTTGAAAATACCAAATTTGGCCGAGCATATTACTACATATGCGTTTACGCGAGTACTGCGCCAGTCTGGCGAAACAACGCGACGTCTAACATACCAAAAACTAGCTATTGATGCTCTTGATAAAAATACTGGCTATGTAAAAGCAAAGACTGCCTATCAAAATACCCGCAATAACACTTGGGGCAAACTTGATAAATACAGGCCAGAAAAAGTAATCACCAATTTAGGCACCAACAACAACTTTAAGCTTAACTATGACAATCCTACGATCACCGGAAAACGGCAACTTAAGAGTGTCACCCTCGCTAGCCAAGACTACAATATAAAAAAACAGCCCTATACTACTCGTTACATTCCTGGTATCAGTCAACGTATTGAGTTTAAGAATCGCACGCAGTTCGCTAAGGCTTTTGCCCCAGCGCTGAACGATTCTTTAAAAGCAGACAATATTGGCCCTATCATTCGTGGGAAAGTGGCCGCACAAATACGCAAAGAGCTTGGGATAGGTCTTGTTGCCTGGAACGTTGGTAAATATAAAGGCAAGAGTGAGGCGAAGGCAAGACTTGTACTAGAGCGGGAGGCAAGGAGTAAAATAGCCGCGAATGGAACGCAGCCAGCTCTATCAAAATCAACGCAACAAGCCATTGATGACGCGGATAAAGCCGCCAAAGAAACTATCCAAAATGATGAAGACCTCAAGCGCATGATTGCCAACGGCGGCTCTGATCCAAAGGTACAAGAAGCAATAGAAAAAAGCGTAACACCGAATAATGCATCAAAGGCGTTATCGATCGTAAACCCGGTATTTGGCCCATCCTTGGCAGTTTGTATTGTGTATGATGGCTCTCTTACAAATTCCGGTCCAACCATTAACAACGCGACCGCTTCACAACAGAAGTCTTATTACTTCTTATCCTCGGCAGCCGATCAACAAAAATATGGTGACACAACTGGAGAAGCCGTTGGCGCTACAAATGATAAGCTTGGGGACATCACAACCTCAAATCCAGAGGTACGAGCTAGTGGCGGCAAGGTCGACACGTCCTCTTCACTGAGTAGCCAGGCGTCTGCGGGTGGCGAGCTTTCGATCGTCAATATTTTACCCGGCGGGAGTACCGTTGAAGGCGCCTTTAAAGCGGCTTGCCCCACATTAACCGACCCGTATTTTGCCGGAGCAGCGGCTATCGTGCTGGCGGGATTGTCCTTAAATCCGGCGACTGGAGCAGCGCGGGCAGCCGGTACTCAAGCAGTAGAAGGTGTCACAAAATCCTTAACTTCACGTTTCGTAGCAAGGCTCACAACTAAAGAGGGGCTCTCTACGACAGCAGAGAATGCACGCTTTATTGCAAAGGACACTATCAAGTCTGGAGCAAAGGTAGGAGCAGCAACAATAGCAGCAAAACTTATCGTTATGTCTAAGGCGGCCCAACTTAACACCGGGCTTGAGCAAGGTCAAGACTTTGCAAACATGGCTGACTCGGGCGGCAATATTGCCGCGAATGAAATTGAGCAGCGGCAATTCTATGGCCGCCCGCTTAAAGCAGACGAGATTGTTCAAAACAAGGATGCCGACCTAGCATTTTTGTCGGAACAAACAAGCAAGCAGCCTTTCACAGAGCGTTACTTTGCTGTCAGCAATCCCAACTCACTCATTAACCGTTTTGCCATAACAACGGCAAGCGCAGTAAACAATTCATTCTTTTCTTCGTTCTTATCGTTAGGTTCAAAACTCTTCACGCCGCTCAGCTCAATGAACAACATGCTTGGGTCTCTCGTAAAGCCACAAGCCGTGTCTGCAATTACCTACAACAATGCGACTGATGACTACGGCAATGTGCAATGGGGCTACTCCGATGATGAAATGAGGCTACTTAGCCTTAACGGCGACAACGGGGACTACAGTCCGCTCGAGAACCAGGTTGTACTTGATAAAAGCGGCAAAGAAGATGAGATAAACGAAAAGTATAAAAGCTGCTTTGACGGTAGCAAGAAGATCGGGGATATGCTGGCTGAAGGTATGATTGTCCGCGACGAAAAGGGCAACCTCCTGAATGATGACGACATAACAGACGATAAGGCCATCTGCTCACCAAACGACTTAGGTCTAGAAAACGACACCTATGGCAACAACATGGTCTTCAGGTGGCGCGTTGCGCACAACTATAGTAATGGCTTGGACCATTTGATCGACCAGCAGGATATCACCGCCGACAGCTCTATGGCCAGCATCGCAACGCCTGCCGATGATGGCTCTTCGGTTTCTGTTTCTGGAGACGCGAAGCAGGTTGCCCAAGAAATCTTAGCTAATAAAAATATAACTTACATATTTAGCGCCAAGGAAGACGTCCAGCTTGCAGCACAGGGCAAAGCGGGTACAAACGGCGCACCGATAGATATACGAGGGCTCCAACTGGTTGCCGCGCTGGGCAAGAAACACAAGATTGTCGTTAGCGCCTACGAGAGTCACGGTCAGGGGCACAGCGCAGGCTCAGATCACTACTCCGGGCATGCCGTAGATATTGCGAACATTGACGGTAAGCTTGCATTTATCAACATCACCGATTATTACTCGGAGTTCAAAGAATATGCAAAAGGTGCCGTATTCTTGCAAGGCAACTGTGTAGGTGCAAAACCAGCTCCATCTGGCATGAATCGTCAACCTGGAGACACCTGTAACCATCAGCACATATCGTTCAACTAGACCAACTATGAGACTAAACTTACACATACTACCTACCCAAAAAACTGTATATCGGACGTTGGTCGTTTTATGTTTAGCGGTTTTTACATTCACTCAGCAGGCAGCAGCATATACCACTGGTGATTTTTTCTGTGTGTCCAACACTTCATGTTTTTACCAGCCCTGTGCGACCGGGTTTACACTGCAAAATGATAAAAAAGACAGTCAATCAACTATCTCATCAGGCAGTGTCTATATACTGGGGGATTCTATAACGCTTCGCTCAAAGAGCCAATATGAAAGCGCTTTTAACGAAAAGGGTGTTAAAGCGTTGGTAAATGGGTCATCGAGCAGAAGCCTTACGTCAAAAGGAATTGACGGGGATGACACCTCAAGCGGTCTTACAGCAATCACTAAAGACAAGAGCAAAATCGAGGCCGCATCGGCTGTTGTAATTGCGCTCGGAACAAATGGCGACAGCACCGCCACAAACATCGACAAGGCAGTCGCTGCTGTGCGAAAAATTCAAGAAGATGTACCTGTTTTTTGGGTTGATACGATTTCGGTGGGCAGGAACGACAACTACAATAAAACTGTTATTGGTCCTGCGAATCGAGCAATCCACAGTCAGTCCCGCGAAAAACAGTACGAGGTCATACCGTGGTTTAATGCGGTCGACGGCCACGGTGACGCGCTTAACCCCACAGAGACCGAAGCCGATCCTAGCTCCTATATCAATAACTCCGACGGCCTTGGTGTGCACCCAACCGGCGAAGGTAGTTCTGCTCTGGCAAATCTAGTCGCCTCGGCGGTTGATCCACCGGTTGCAGAAACTAACGCTGGCGCGTCTACTAACTCCAATTTAGACCCGACCGTATGCTGCCCAACTGATGAAAATAGCGCGCCTGCTGCTTCATTGAGTGGCAATGGCAATGAGGAGAAGGCATTTAACTATTTCTTAGGTAAGGGCCTGAGTAAAGAACAGGCAGCCGGTATCCTTGGCAACATGGCTCGAGAATCCGGCGTAGATCCACAAAAAATTCAAGGTGGCGCTCGCAGTAAAGACCCGGCTGACGCGGGGGCTAATGGATATGGGCTAATCCAATGGACTGCTGGTACTCGGGTTGTAGGTTATGCTAAAAAATATGGTGTTTCTGGGCCAATTTATGAGCTTTCGACACAGCTAGAAATTGTTTGGAACCATATGAACAAGGATAGCCCTACGGGTCAGAATAATATACTTGAGGGTTACAAAAAAATTACCGATGCGGCCGATGCGGCCGTCTATTTTGAGATAAAAATGGAAGGCGCTGGCGTTAAGGCACATAATGAACGTGTAGCGGCTGCAAGGGCTATGTTAACAAAATACGGCGGAAACTCTGTCGCGGCATCAACAACCGAAATTAGTGCCGATAGCAACGGAGGTGGCGCTTGCTGCCCACCGAAGACCGCACTAGATGGAACTACGAGTATACCCGATGGTTCACCCTCTGATTGGAAAAAGATGTATACCGGCGCCAACAAAGCTAAAGTAGCCACCATGGCGAAAGGCGATTTGAGCAATCCAAAGATATTGGTAATCCACTACACTGTTGGTTCGCAGGGCGGCCAGGAATTACTAGACTTCTTTGTTGGAGCCAAGGAACATACGGGTATACAGTTTAATGTCGATAAAGACGGGCAGGTTTACCAATATTATCCACTCAACGATATGAAAAAGACATATCATGTTGGGAATGCGAACGGCAAGGCCATTGGAATAGAAATTACCGGGAGAGACGTTAATGACCTTACCAAAAACTCCAAGCAATTCGAGTCAGTCGTGTCTTTGTCAAAACTCCTGTGCGATAAATATAACATACCCTGCTCAAGCCCTAAAGGCGACATAACCGGTGACGGTATTGATAAAGCGCAAGGCATGCTTGGCCACGACGAAATACCAGGCAACGATCATAGTGACCCTGACGCAACCGTCGAACAAGCGTCGAACGGCGGTGTCCCTCGAGATGATTCAAGCAAGCACCCCTATATGATGAAGTTGCGCACTGCTATGGGTTTTGAAGCGACACCCGGCAAAACGGGGGGAACAGCAGCAGCCCCAAGTGATAGCGAGGCTTCGGCTTCACCTGGAGCTAGTGGTGGCGTAGCGAACGCTTGTGCGGTCGTAGATACTGTTGGTGGGGAGGGCACCACTAAAGACCCTGTTGGGGAGGGGCCCAATAAGAGCTTGGCTTTGGAAGCCGTAAAGTATGACACCAAAGACAATAACAATAAGTACACCTATGTGATGGGTGGACTACATGGCCCGCTGTCGCAGCTTCAAAAATTTGCTAGCGAAGGTGGTACGGCTGACTGCAGCGGTTTCGTACGATACGTGATCTGGAAAATATATGGTAAAGATGTTGGTAGTTTTGTAACACAAAGTCTGCCCAAGATGTCTGATTTCAAGGAAGTTGGTGCCTCTGAGGTGGCAGCGGGTGATATCGGATGGAGAGAGGGGCACGTTGATTACATAACCAAAAACATGGGCGGCGGCAAGCTTCATCAATTCGGTGCACACTCTGAAGATACCGACTTATATGGAGGCGATACTAGCGCCACTAGCTATACTAAGTTTTTCCGCTATATTGGGCCTAAGAGTGCAAACCAAGGAGAGTAATACATGCTTAAGAGAAAAAACAATATACTATGGCTGGCAATTGTAAGTTTGTGTGCGGTTGCGCTTGCAGTCTTTGTTGTTGCAACAATTAATAAAAACGGACGGATTGCTGTCAGTAGCGATAAAACCCCCCTGAAGTTAGAGATAGGTGATCAAACGTATAACTTGGATAGTCGGAAGAAAACCATAACATTACCAAGAAATGCTTATGACTACAGGATTTCCTCGATGGTTGAGGGCCGTCGCGTAATGCTCACAGGGAAAGTCGATCTTTTAGAAAAGAGGTCTGTCGAGCTTAATTTTAGATTTGGCCAGTACACAAAACAGGCCGTTTCAGATGCAATCTGCTCAGTTTCTGAGAGCACTGAATGCCCGTTTACGCCAGACGTTCTTATGGTGAAGTATATTGAAGAGAATCAGTGGGCCGTAGTACACATTGACAGCCCGATCGTAGGACTAGGTAAAGCCGTGTTGCATGTTTCTGATGGCAAATGGGAAGTAGTTGGCGGACCTGGTACCGATTTAGCTACCGCTGGCTATTACCCGCAAGCGGTTCAGGAGGCAATTGAAAATGACCAATAAACGATATTTATTGATTGGGTTACTATTGCTTTCACTTTTTGGGCTGCTCATGTATAGCGTCTACGGAAATCGTGGTGAGGCGCGTAATTATTCAAAGGTTGCGATGAACCTACGCAATACGTGGCAAGACAATAGTGACACTTACTTCTTTAATGGCACGTATTTTGGTCGCTACAATCTACTAAATAATCAATCGGATCAGCTAAGCGACTACCTATATATTGCGAGTGGCATTACGTCGGTTGATTGGAGTACCCAATCAGTAATATTCCAAACCAACCCTTCGGAGACTGACCGTGATGATATAACGACCGCTGCCAAAAACTTTAATGTAAGTCAGTATTCGCCGCATTGGTGGCGCTATGACTTTACAACCAAACAGTATCAGCTACTAAACTTTGCAGGAATTAACAACTGCGACTCGGTGACCCATATCAGTGAAGCTTTATTCGCTTGTGTGGGCCCAAAATCGGCCAATGACACTTCGAGTCAACTTTCGATATACAACTTGCCGTTAAAAACCGCGACACCACTTACTAGCACAGATAATTCAATCACAAATGTCTCGAGTGATGGTAATGGAATCTATTACATTGAAACAAGGCTATCTTTAAAACAAACATTGAAAACTGTTGACTTGAGCACCCGAAAGGTACAACCCATATATAAGAGCGAGGGCGCTATAACATATCAGCGATTTGGTGAAACAACGGCAATTATTGAGACTCCTGTTGAAAAATTAAGTATTACCGAAAAGAGTCACTCAGAAGAGCAAAATGAGCCTGCATACAAACAAAAAGTGTCGGTATTCAAGGGTGGGCAGCCTGTGCTTCAAAAGACCATTAAATCACTACCCCTAGGCTTTGCTCCTGGCAATACATCAACATCGCAATTTTTCTCGGACAATGGAGCGCTTTGGTATATTCGAGCGGACTCAATCGATAAAGTATATGGTAAAACCAAAGACGCTCTGGAGGCAGGCGATAAATTGTTCAATATTAATAACAAGCTCTTTCTCTTGCGTAATGACGGTGAACTTAGTTCAACCTCGGGGTTAGGCAAGAACAACTATCGTAAGCCGTCCGATTTTAAGATCGATAAAGATAATACTAGTACTGGGAATTCATATATAGACAAAACTCAAAGCGGCACAAACGATGCCTACCTATTTTTAACCGATACGCCGGTATCGAAACAACAGGCCGAGGTTTATAAAAACCTTGCAGGCAATGGATTCAGGCCTTTAGAATTTAGCTTCAAATGGGTCGTCGACGGCGCAGATTTCCATGCTCCTATTAATCCAAACGCCGTGTTAATTCAATAGTGTAACTACTCTCTATTGAGGGGGATGACGTTGCAGCTTTTAGCAAAGTGCTTGACCGCGAGGTCAGCGTCGGTAGTAGTAATAAATGTTTGGTAGGGGGCGAGGTAGTCGGTGAGGGCGTGGCGGCGCTTGCCGTCTAGTTCGCTGAAGACGTCGTCTAACAGCAACATGGGCGTTACAGAGCG
>JAQBRQ010000032.1 GCA_028286385.1 Candidatus Saccharimonadota bacterium | reverse complement strand
CCACCGGTACAGGTGGAGACCGTACAAATTGTTTCATTAGCTGAGCCAGTGTCGGGGAGATGGTAGTTGGTGCTTGCGGTGGTTAGGGTGTCTTGGACTATTGTGCCGACAAAGCTGCCACTCTGGTAGTACAGCTGGCCACTGCTGTTGAAGCCGCTGAGTGCCGTCGTACCGGCCGAATTTTCGAACCGCAACAGATCGGCCGTCTGGCCAGTGAAAGCTTGGATCTTAGCCGTGATAGCTCCAGCACCGACACTCTGGATATTGAAGTTGGCATTGCCTTGCAGACCGGTGCCATTCTGGATGTAGGCGCTGCTACCGCTAGCCGAGGCGTAATTACAGTTATTAACACTGACGTCCAGACAAACTGTACCGCTGGCATCTGGCAGCAGGATGTTGCGGGTAGTCGTCGGGGTTGTGAAACTCAAGGTGCCGACATTCGCGCCGTTGCTGACTTGCAGCTGCGTAGCACTCTTGGCCTGGAAGGCGTACGGAACGGCGGTCAGCTTGAGTCGGGGGTTCATCTCACCGTCCCAAGTTGGAGAGCCAGTGCCACCGATGTTCATGGTGACGTACATGTCCTGGTCCCAGGCAATGGTTGATGGGAAGGAGTTCACATCGCCCAGGTTAACGGTCAGATAGCCGTTAACTACTCGAACCTTATCGGCCCCTGTTCGAGTTTCCGTCCACAGCGCTGTGCCGCCAGTGGCCACGCTGTACAGCTTGAACTCCACATTGTAGTCGCCGTCGTTGGCGATAGCACCGTTAAGGCCTTCCAGTCGAGCTTGGAAGTTCAAGTTTTCGGAGCCGGCAGCCACGGCTGGCAGCGGGTTGATCAGCGAAAGTCCCAGGGTGATAACTAGCGCAGCAGCGATGGCAGTAGCTGCGATTGCCCGGCGGAATTTACTGAGGTCCACCCCACCTGTACGTGCGATCGCGCGTACGCGAGCATGCGCGTACGCGCGCGTATAAAAAATTACAGGGGTCAGGTGCTTACATCGAGCCAGGCTGCGAACAGCAAAAAACACCCTTACCGATAACCATCGGAGGGTGCATAGTGACAGTCTTCGCAGTAGCGATGTTTGTTTGTGCATGTATTTTTTGGAAAGTTTTTGTATTGGTGAGGATCAAACGGTCTAAATTTTTGGTGGATCTACGAGTAGTTTTTCTACCCGTAGATCCGTTTGACTTTTTGTTTGATTTTGACCAATGTTTGTTGGTAAGGATCAGTGCCTTTTGGAGCTCTAACCCTATGTACATAGTATCTACTTACTAACAGGGGCGTTCAAGGCTTTTTTGAATAAATTAATGATACACTTGCAGTCAGTCTTTACAGCACTTTTAGCCCTGCTATGCGTTGTTAATATATCTATGATATGGACATTTAGCCTATAAGCATCTGAAAATGCCCCTTAAAACCAGGGGTTACGCTTATGGTAATCGTTGTTTTTAACATAACACCCCTAATTTTATAAAAAACTTATCCACAGCTCCAATTGTAAACATAAGCCCCCACACTGTTAATCGAGGCTGTCTGAGCACTAAATATACTAAAAAGAGCCCGGGAGGGCTCTTTTAATCTGTTAAAACAGAGGTCGCTTTAGGCGATTTTAGTGATCTTGAGGATCGTCTGGTGCTGGCGATGACCACGGACAGTATGGACGCGCTTTTTAGCTTTGTAGCGGATCGAGGTGACTTTATCTGCCTGAACGTCATCATTAACGATCTCAGCAGAAACAACTGCCTTAGGCACTGTAGGTGCGCCAACCTGCACGTTGTCGCCGTCGAGAACCAAAAGCGGCTCAAACGTCAGCTTGGTGCCGGTCTGCTTAACGACACTAGCGCCGTCTTTAGTAGTTTCTTTGATAAGCTCGACGTTTAACGTTTCGCCTTCGCGGACAACATACTGCTTACCGCCGGTAGTAATAACTGCTTTTTTCATTCTAGATCTATTCCGTACTGTTTAAAGAAATATTGATACCATCAGATTGTACCAAATTTTGCCGCCCCTGTAAAGGCTCATCTTGCTCTTGCAGCCTGGCGGCTAGCAACAGGCCAAGCATTTTATAGGCCACTTAGTAACTATGTGTTGAAGAGGTAGTTACTAAGTGGCCTGGTTTTGCGAAGGCCGACTAGGACCACACAATCAAACACTGCCTGCTTTGCGCGCTAGGCTTTGGCCAGGCCAATTAGCAGCTCTTCGCCCTCAGTTTTTACGGTGATTGAAAAATCTTTTACAACAGCTGTGTTGAGTGATTCAGCTAGTGTTTCTTGGGAAATCACTTCGGTCAGTTTGTGGTTTTTTAACAACGTAGACAATTTGTCTCCAGTTGATTCGAGCTGTAAATGAATGCGATCATCGACTTCTAGGCCGGCATTTTTGCGGGCTTGCTGGACGTTCCGGACGACTTCACGCATCAAGCCTTCCTGGCGCAGATCATCGGTCAGTTCAAGGTCTAGCTCTACAGAAATCCCAGCCTTGCCGTCACCTCGTTCAAGTTTTACGTCCTTAACGTTCAATTCTTCCTTGATGATATCCAGGTAGGATGCCAGGTGACCATTGGTCTCGCCGATGTCAAAGGCGTTTACCACTGTCGCTGAAGCCAGTGGCTGCCTAACCTTGATGCCAGCCGAGGCACGCTGAGCCAAACCTAAAGTAATGGCTTCGCGGGTGTGCTGCATCTCTTGGATGACCAGCTCGTTGATATGGCCAGGCTCAGGCCAATCCAATAGGTGGACTGATTCCCCGCCGGTGAGCTTGCGATACAGCTCCTCAGCCAAGAATGGCGTGAATGGCGCCATAACCATGCTTAATTGCACCAACACGTAGTGGAGGGTGCGGTAAGCATTAGCTTTGTCTGCATCGTTATCGCTCTTCCAGAAGCGCTTGCGGCTGTGGCGGACGTACCAGTTGCTGGCATCGTCGATGAACGGCAGCAGTGGCTTGGTAGCAGCTGACAGGTCGTAGCTCTCCATATGCTGCTCGACTTCACCGGCGACCTGGTGGACACGGCTGACGATCCATTGGTCGAGCGGATTGGTTAAATCAGGGGTCGGATCGGGTAAAGTACCATTTACAACACCTGGTGATTCCCACTGGTCAACATCGGCATACAGCGTAAAGAAGTCGTACATGTTCCAAACCATCGATAGCTTGCGAGCCACATCACTGACATCTTTGTCCTTCAATGTAAAATCTTCACCATTAAGCAATGGCGAATTCAAGAGCAGCAGGCGCAGTGAGTCGGCGCTGTACTCATCCATTAACTCATTGGGGTCAGTGTAGTTACCGAAGCTTTTACTCATCTTGCGACCATCGTTACCGGCGATTGTGCCATGCACCAGTGCATTTTTAAATGCTGGCTTACCGAAGAGCCCGACGCTGATGGCGTGCATATAGTAGAACCACGCCCTGACTTGGGGCACATATTCCACAATGAAGTCACCTGGGAAATTTTGCTCAAACTTCTCGACGTTTTCGAACGGATAGTGGAATTGGGCGAACGGCATAGAGCCACTTTCGAACCAACAATCGAGGACTTTATCGATGCGCTTGTATTCAACGCCGTCGACAGTAAATACAACACTATCGATCCAAGGACGATGATAATCATCGAGTGTCACCCCTGATAATTGTTGTAATTCTTCATACGATCCAACAACTTTGATGTGTTCCTTGCCGTGCTCATCAACGCCCTTCCAGACCGGCATTGCCGTGGCCCAGAAGCGGTCACGACTGAGGTTCCAGTCGGGTGCGGTCTGGACAGTTTTAGCGAAGCGTCCGTGTTTAATGTGTTCCGGGAACCAATTAACATCGCCGTTTTGCTCTAACATCTGTTCTCGCTGGCCGTCAATATCCATAAACCAACTGGGGTGAGCGCGGTACATCAGCTTAGTGCCGCAACGGTGACAGTGCGGATAGCTGTGACGAATGTAGTCGATCTTCCAAACCACACCGCGGGCGTGCAGGTCTTTAGCGATCTGCTTATTGGCCTCCCAGACCTGCTGGCCTTGCCATTCGCCTTCGGTATAGAAGCCGCTGTCGTCAATAACCGATACAAACGGGAAGCTCTTCTCTTTAGCGAAAGCATAGTCTTCTTCGCCATAAGCTGGGGCCAAGTGGACAATTCCGGTACCATCATCGAGCGTAACGTAGTCAGCGCCCCAAACCTTGTGTGCATTTTTACCACGATCTTCAAAAAGTGGTTCATATTCCTTACCGACAAACTCACTACCCCTGTAAGTTTTGACAACTGTGTAGTCTACAGCGTTGTGTTTTTCGTCAGTGAGCACATTTTTTAAACGATCTTTAGCGATAATCAGTCGCTCGTCGCCCACCTGCACTTCAGCATACTCGGCATCGACGTTTACGGCCGCTGCTGTGTTAGCCGGTAGCGTCCAAGGCGTTGTGGTCCAGGCTAGCAGCGAAGCGTCGCTATCTTTGAGCTTAAGTTTTACGTATACCGACGGATCGGTCACATCTTGGTACGAATTATCCATCGCTACTTCGGCCTTACTAATAGGCGTGGCGTCGCGCGTGCAGTACAACAGCACCTTCTCGCCCTCATAGATCTTGCCGTTCTCGTAGAGCTTCTTAAAGGCCCACCAAACGGACTCCATATAATCTTTGTCCATTGTCTTATAGGCACCCTTAAAATCGACCCAACGGCCAATGCGGTCAATGGTGCTCTCCCATAGGTCACCAGTCTGTACCATCGTCTCACGACAAGCCGTGATATAGTCTTCCAGGCTTACCTTGGTACCAATATCGCGCTTATCGTGGATACCAAGCTTCTTCTCGACAAAAACTTCAGCCGGCAGACCGTGCGTGTCCCAACCCCAGCGGCGCTCAACGCGCTTGCCCTTCATGGTCTGGTAACGTGGCACTGCGTCCTTAACAATACTGGTAAGTAAGGTGCCGTGGTGCGGCACGCCGGTGATGAACGGCGGCCCATCATAAAAAACGTAGGCGTTATCGGCCGGTCGTTGTTCGACTGACTTCTCAAACGTCTTGTGTTTTTTCCAGTACTCCACAAGGTCCTTTTCGTACTCAAGTGCCCGTCTGCGACTGCCCTTTGTAAATTTCATAACGCTTTTTACCCCTTAGAATGTCCGTTGTAAATAAAAAAATCACCTATTATCTCGGTTACCGGATCCTGACTAAAGGAGGTACCATCCGGTTTCCAACGAAGGTGATTTCGCGGGCACTTGGTTGCAGCTGTAACGGGCCTAGCCGTTGAGTTCTACTGAGCTTTGCCTGCTGGATTAGCTGACTGGGCTGTTCTGCTCACTCCTTCGCGGTTGATAGCCGCTTATCGCTCTCGCGAGTGGATTTGCCAAATTGTGTTCCTATTATACCACGACTAGACGCGGGCGTAGGAGGCGACTTCGTCCATCAGGGGTAGCGTGTCGCCAAGCCAGCACCTTTGGAGGTAGCCGTCGTCCTGAGTGACTAAAATAGCCGGGTACTGCAAAACATCGTACAAACTTGCCGTTGCACTGCCGTCACGGGTGTCGACATCGATCACTTCTAGGCGATACCCCTGATTACGAGTCTGGAATTCGTGTACATACTCCTCAACGGTCCTGCCATGCTCTGAATGTGGTCGGTAGAGGATAAGCACTTTCATAGTAATTATAGTGTACCACACCCCTGCTAGCTGCAAAAAGGCTATGCTTCTACCCACCATTTTTAGGACCGATATACCATATCTGACATAAAACCACGAAAGCAGGACTTTGCCGTACCACCCTTTGCGATACCCTCTCTTCAGAAAGTGTACGTACAGTGTGTGTACACTGTACGTACACTTTCTGAACAAGCTTGAGAGAAAATGGATTCTTGGCGTATTTTGATGTTGTAGTTTTGACACACCCGTGACAGGCTTTGCGCACATGCTTACAAAAAGAGGACCCCGCGTCCGGAGGTCCTCTTTATTACCGTGGGCTAAGCGGAGGCTTAGCTGCAGCCGGTGGTGCTACCGCAGCTGGTGCAGACGTAGCAGCTGCCGGAGCGCTGGGTCTGGTTACCGCAGTTGTAGCACAGTGGTGCCATGTTGTCTTTGACGACTGGCTTCTTCTCTTCAGCCTTGGCGGCTGACGCTGCTGACGCAGCGGATGCGGCCGCTGGGGCTGGGGTCGGAGCTGGCGCGACGACAACTGGCTGGGAAACGGCTGCTGGCGCGGCGGCTGGTGTTTCGAGCAGTGTTGTCTGCAGGTCAGGCATGTCCTCGATTGAGGCTAGGCCGAGCTCTAGGCGGTCGTCGAAGCTGAGATAGTCGAGCGCCAGGCGGCGGACAATGTAGTCCGTGATTGAGCTGGCTGTTCGAATCTCGCTGTCATCGGTGATGCCCGATGGCGCAAAGCTGGTGCCGCGCAGTGTCTTGACGTAGCTCTTCAGTGGAACACCAAATTGCAAACCGTGGCTAACACTGATCGCGAAGGAATCCATCAGACCGGCAAGGGTTGAACCCTGCTTGGAGACAGTGATGAACAACTCACCCGGCGTGCCATCTTCGTACTCGCCGACGGTGAAGTAACCTTCAAGGTCAGCAACCTGGAACTTGTAGGTCTTGCTGTGGCGAACCTGTGGTAGCTTGCGGCGAATGGCACCTTTGAGGACCAGGCCGTTGTCTGCGACGACTGGCGCTAGTGCAGCAACGGTTGCTGGCACGGCAGTGTGCGCGCCTGGTGCGGCGGCAGCGCCGTCTTTCTTGGCCATGCTGAGTGGCTGAGCGACTTTACAGTTGTCGCGGTAGATAGCCACAGCCTTGAGGCCCATCTTCCAGGAATCAAGGTGAATCTGTTCGATGTCTTCAACGGTGGCGTCTTCTGGCATGTTGACGGTTTTGCTAATTGCGCCAGAAAGGAATGGCTGAACAGCGGCCATCATGCGAACGTGGCCAGTGTAATGGATCGGATTGTCGCCCATTGAGCAAGCGAAGACTGCTTCATGCTCTTTCTTGAGTGCTGGAGCGCCTAGAATGGTCTTCTCGATATCAATGTAGGTAATGATGGCGTCAATCTGTGGGTTGGTGTAGCCAAGAATCTTGAGTGCGCGAGGCACGGTCTGGTTGACGATAGCCATGGTACCGCCACCGACGAGCTTCTTAACTTTGACCAGGCCGAGATCTGGCTCGATACCGGTGGTATCGCAGTCCATCATCAGGCCAATGGTGCCGGTTGGGGCTAGAACGCTGGCTTGTGAGTTGCGGACACCGTAGAGCTCACCGAGTTCAACAGCATCATCCCAAGCAGTTGCCGCAGCGCTGAGGAGTTCTTCGGATACCAGGCTGGCATCAATCTTGGAAACTTCGGCGCGGTGCATGCGCAGGACGTTAAGCATGCCTTCGCGGTCTTTGCTGAAGCCGGCGAATGGACCGACGCGGTGCGCGATTTTAGCGCTGGTAGCGTAGGCTTGGCCAGTCAGTAAGGCGGTGATGGCAGCAGCAATTGCGCGGCCTTCGTCGGAGTCGTATGGCAAGCCGAGGGCCATTAATAGTGCGCCCAGGTTAGCGTAGCCAATACCGAGTTCGCGGTAAGCACGTGCCGTCTTACCGATAGGTTCAGTCGGGTACTCGCTGTAGCCGACTAGGATTTCCTGAGCCGTAAAGATCAGTTCGGTGGTGTGTATGAAGGCCTTGATATCGAAGGTGTTATCTTCTTTAAGAAACTTGAGCAGGTTGAGGCTGGCCAGGTTACAGGCTGAGTTGTCGAGGTGCATGTATTCGGAACAAGGGTTTGAACCGTTGATGCGGCCGGCGTTTGGCGTGGTGTGCCACTTATTAATGACCGTATCGAATTGCATGCCAGGATCGGCACACTCCCAAGCAGCTTCAGCGAACTGGCGGAAGATGTGGCGGGCTTTGACTTTTTTGACTGATTTACCGGTGCTGACGGCTTTGAGTTCCCAGTCGCCGTCGGCTTCGACAGCCTTCATGAAGTCGTCGGTAACGCGGATTGAAATGTTAGCGTTCTGGTACTGGATGCTGAAGGCATCTTTGCCGTTGAGGCTCATATCCCAGCCCATGCTCTCGAGATCGCGGGCTTTGCGCTCTTCAAGGACTTTGCTCCAGATGAATTCTTCGACATCGGGGTGATCGACATTAAGGATGACCATCTTAGCGGCGCGGCGAGTTTTGCCACCGCTCTTAATAGCACCGGCGCTGGCGTCGGCACCACGCATGAAGCTAAGAGGACCACTGGCGGTACCTGCTGACTTACCAAGTGGTTCAACCGATGAGCGAATAACGCTGATGTTAATACCAGAGCCAGAACCGCCCTTGAAGATCATGCCTTCGTCGACGTACCACTGCAGAATTGCTGGCATGGTGTCTTCGATGCCCAGGATGAAACAAGCACTAGCCTGCTGAGCACGATCGGGTGCGCCGATGTTAAACCAGACGGGGCTATTAAAAGCTGCGCGCTGCGTAGCTAGGATGTACTTAAGTTCTTCGCGGTAATCTTCGGCCTCGTCATCTGACTCGAAGTAACCTTCCTGAAGACCTTGACGGGTAACGGTGTCGGCCACGCGGTCAATCAGATCCTTGAGCGAGCTTTCGCGGTCATTGCTACCAGGCGTACCGGTAAAGTACTTCTGCGCCACAATATTGATTGAGTTCAACGACCAACCTTCGGGGAATTCAACGCCAAATTGCTCGAAGACATTCTTCTCGGTCATTGGGTTCTTAATAATAGAATCACGCTTCGTCCACTTAAGCTGCTCGTAAGCCTTGCTTTTTTTGGGGGTAAAAAATCGTGCCACCCCGAGGCTTGTAGTTTGTGCCATAGCTGTTTCCCTCACTTATAGTTTTTAGTTGTTTTTAATGGTTTTTGTTTAGAGTTCTTGAAGCCTGTGGGCGCTGGCTCTCAGTTCAGCGCTCCGTGGCATTCGAGTGAGCTCTCTGCGACTTCGAAGTACTTTGTACTTCGGAACCGAAGAGAACTATTAAGGACTAGCCCTTAATTACTCCTTAGCAGATGTTGGTATGTGCTTGCCTTGTCGAACGAGCGAAAGCTCTTGCTCGAAGCTGGCAATATCTTTAAAGCGTCGATAAACGCTCGCAAAACGCACATAGGCAACTTCGTTAAGCCGAGCTAACTGATCCATGACCAGCTCGCCAATACGGGTTGACCGTACTTCTTGGTCGCCACATGCGTAGAGTTCCTGCTCGATGGCATCGACTACTTTTTCCAGCTCAAGGCTTGTCACGGCAGTCTTTTCGCAGGCCCTATATAGGCCGGCTAAAAGCTTAGCGCGATTAAACAATTGGCGCGTACCATCGTTTTTGACGATGATCAGCTGTGGTCGCTCGAGACGCTCATACGTCGTAAAGCGATTGCCACAAGGAATGCACATACGGCGGCGGCGAATAGCTTGACCCTCTGCCACATCTCGCGACTCAATGACTTTGATGTCGTCGCTTTGGCATTGGTTGCATTTCATGCTGCCTCCTTAACCTAAAACTCGCGGATGTAGTGTTTTGGCCGTTTTTGAACAAAAAATGTATACAATAACGGCTGCTGTAAACGCTACTTATCTGTTAGTTTTAGGCTTTATCTGTTACTTAATGTACGCACACGCTTTTGGGCGATTTACCACATATAGTGCTGTGTGCTTTCAATATACCCCTAGCTGTAGCGCTTTGCAAGCATTTTACCGCTACTTTATTTACTACGCTTTTCCACCGGTTAGGATAAGGGGCCTAATGCCGTTGCCGGCCTACTGATGCGCTCAGCGCCTCCAAATCACCCAGTCACAATCCCCCAACAGCGCCCATGGAAAGCCCAATAAGCAAAGTCGCGGCCGAATTCCCTGCTGGTTCTAGGTTACGTGTGTTGAGAGTGTACACATAGTGTACGTACACTATGTGTACACTCTCAACGAAGGGTAGTAGCAAGAAAAATAGGCGAACTGTTCACTGTTCGGTAAGCGTGTTTCAACATCGCGTAGCTGGCTTGCTATGGTTTAGAGCTTGTTGGCGGTGTCGTCGTCTTTGTTGCGGCGGCTCAACCGGCGCAAGAACGAAGGCTTCTCGAGGTCTTCTTCCAGGCTACTGCTGACGACGCCCTCGGCGCCAGTCTTATGGTCATCATCGTGATCGTCGTGATCGGATGAATCCTTGTCGTGATCGTCGCCTTCTTTATCGTCAATTGACCAGATATTTGGCATTGGGGTTTCTTTGGTGAAGTCGCTGGTAGCGGCTGCGACGCTGTCGTCGCCGAGGTCCATGTCGATTTCGGAAAGGGCCTTTTCGTCCTGCTTACTGGTCGTAACGGTTGGAGCGAGCGCTGGAACGGCTGGCAAACTGCCGGCTGCATCACCGGCGCGCTTGGCGTAGTACGAAGCGTCGAAACCAGTTGCCACCACGGTGATGATGACTTCCCCGTCGAGATCCGGATTGATAGTTGCGCCAAAGATGATGTTAGCATCAGGATCGGCAGCGGTGGTGATAGCTTCGGCAGCGGCGTTGATTTCGTGCATGCTGAGGTCGTTGCCACCAATAACGTTGAATAGGATGCCGCGGGCGCCATCGATAGATACTTCGAGCAGCGGTGACTCAATAGCCTGCTGAGCGGCCATGACGGCGCGGTTCTCGCCGTTTGCGCGGCCGATACCCATAAGAGCTGAGCCGGCCTTGCTCATAACAGTCTTAACGTCGGCAAAGTCGAGGTTGATTAAGCCGTGGACGGTGATGAGATCGGAGATGCCCTGCACGCCTTGGCGGAGCACATCGTCGGCAACTTTGAAGGCTTCCATAAGCGGCGTGTCGCGGTCGATGGTCTGCAGTAAGCGGTCATTAGGGATAATAATGAGCGTGTCGACAGATTGGCGCAGACGATCGATGGCGATGTCGGCGTTCTTGCGGCGCTTCTCGCCTTCGAAGGCAAAAGGCTTAGTGGCAAAGCCAACAACTAAAATGCCGAGTTCGCCAGCAACCTGTGCCACAACGTGGCCAGCGCCTGAACCGGTACCACCACCGGCACCGATGGTTACAAAGACCATGTCGGCGCCTTCTACAGCTGCGCGGATTTCTTCGCGGGATTCCTGAGCGGCCAATTCGCCAACCGCAGGATCAGCACCAGCGCCAAGGCCGCGAGTGGCGTCCTTGCCAATGTGGATCTTTTTGCTGGCTAGCGAGTGGTGCAAAGCTTGGGCATCGGTGTTAACGGCGATAAACTCGACGTTCTCGATACCGGCCTCGACCATGCGGTTGATAGCAGCGCCACCGGCGCCGCCAACACCTACGACTTTAATTTGTGCGAATGTCTCGATTGCTGGCTCAACGACTTGTGGCATGTAATTGTATCCCCTCTTCATCCCTCGAAGAATCTACGTTTATCCTTGTAGTATACTTGACTCTCTCTTGAAGTTCAACAAATTTATCCAAGCACATTCCACCGATTTTCAGTTTGGCGCGCAACGCACCAATTTATGAATCCAGACGCAAAAAATCCCGCACTTTTGTATACGGGATTTATCACTTTTGTGTTCGACTTATTTTACAGGCAACTTCGGTCTAGTGCACTTTGGCTTGTTTATCAATCTCTCTATGATTAATCCGTTCTTTAATATCCTGGACCGCTCGGCGAGCTACAATTGCACCCATCTTTTGAGCATTCTTGCCTTTGATAGAAGCCTCGAAATTGTCACCCTTAGGGCTGACCCGCTTGACGATGACTGTTTGTGCGGTATCACTTTGGTAAGCCACGGGAATTGTTACGGAATAGTCGCCCTGCTTCTCTGTTTTAGACATAACGACATGATCAACCTTATTGGCATGATCAGCCTCGTTAGCGTTGCCGGCAGCCAAAACGACGGCACTGGCAGGAGTGATAATTTCATTGGATCCTACCTGCACACCGTACATGGCCTTATCGTGTAGTGCAGTGTCTGATGCATCACCAAAGTGAGGTAAGTGACCCGGAGCTTCGTGTGCTCGCTTGCCATATTCTTCTGCAGTTAGCTGCATGGCCTGATCTGCGTGAAGCGCCATTTCTACTTGATTACTCATTTCTAATTCTGCTGTTCGCATAGTTGTGACCTTTTTTGTTTTATTGAACTGTAAACAACATTATAGTAAACATATGCGTTTTTGTCAAGTATCAATGTTGGCGTGCACTTATTTTTGCTTGTGTCTTTTAGGGGGCACGTGGTAACAACATTGTAACCACGTTGTTACCACGTGACCTGTGTTTGGGATGAGTGATAAAACCCGGTCAAACCAAACCGGTCGGGAAATTACAAAGTTAGCGCTTGAAGCGGCCGAACAGGCCGCTAAGCAGGGCTTTGGCGCTTTCGGTGCTGCGGCCGTTGACCGGTGGCAGTGCTGGAAGTAGCAGCATGTCGAGGAGCATCAGGCCGACGACGGTGCTGAATTGCGGATCTTCGACGGTGTCAACGAGGCCGCCGATGTTTTGGAGTTTGCCGACGCGGGCTGGGAGCTCGAGTTTGTCGCGGGTGAATTCGTCGATGCCAGGAATTTTAGCTGTGCCGCCAGTTATGACGATGCCGCCGGGCAATTTGCGGTTGCGCTTGATTTTGTGGAGTTCTTTTTCGACGTATTCTAACAATTCTTCGACACGTGACTCGATGACCAACGAAATTTGTTCGAACTGGAAGTTGTAGGCTTTATCGCCCACTTTGACCATGGCGTTCATCTTTTTGGGCTGGCTGTGGAGGTCGGCGTGCTGGATTTTGACCTGTTCGGCGACGTCGATGTCGGTTTTGAGGCCGATAGCCAGGTCGTTGGTGATGTGCTGGCCGCCGATTGGCAAAACAGCGACGTGTTGGACTTCCCCGTCCTCAAAAACGATAAGGTTGGTGGTGCCGGCGCCAATATCGATCAGTGCGGTGCCGGCTTCTTTTTGCTGACGAGTTAGAACTGCTTCTGCAGCTGCCAGGCCGGAAACGGTGTGGTGCGTTGGATAAACCTCGGCTTTTTCGAGGGCCATATCGAGATTGCGCAGGTTTGGAGAAGCAGCCGTTACGATATGGGCATCGACCTCCAGGCGGACACCGGTCATGCCGACGGGGTCTTTAATGTTACGCTGGCCGTCGAGGCTGTAGTTTTTGGCAAAGAATTGGACGATTTCGCGGTTTGGCGGCAAATTAACAATGGTAGCGGCCTCTTCGACGCGCAAACGGTCTTCGTGGGTGATTTCGCGGTTAGCAGCGCTAATTGCTATGACGCCCTCGGAGTTCATGCCGGTGACGTGCGAGCCGTTCACATTTACCGTAGCCTGTTTAATGGCTTTGCCGGAGATGCGCTCCGCCTCTGTTACAGCCTGCACAATCGCTTCGGCGACATCATCAACATGAACCACAGCGCCACGGCGCATTCCCTGGTTCGACGACTGTCCATGGCCAATAATCGATGGCATGCTTCCACCGTTCGGATCGAACATACCTACTACACAGCGAACTGTGCTGGTGCCGACATCGAGGCCTATAAAGTGTTCTTGATTAGAACCGTTCATCTGGTCAACAGTATAGCGCTATTGCTTCCCTGATAGCAAGCCTAGTGCCTTGTCTGTGGTGGCCCGGGACCTGCAAGGGTGCGTTACGCGCGGATTCACTCCGCACCACCACAGTGCCACCGCGACACAGCCTGTACCATCGAGAAAATTGCTATCGATTACTGTTCGAAGGATTGCTCGTATATACGCATACGTTCGAGAGCAATGGCACGAAAATGGCTAACATCGCCCGTTATTTCTCCTGTGCTGACTTTTGCCATCATCATTGCCGCCCAGTTTACATCGAAGACCTCTGTAAATCGTCGGAATTCATGGACCCTGCTGGTAAGCTCCTCTTCAGGGATATTGAGTCGATGTGCCACGTGCGCAATGAGCGTTTGGCGATATGGCTTCATAAAATCCGTAAGGTGCGTTGTGTAGGCAACGTAAAATTCGGGGCCCGTGGTCTGAAAACGAGCAGAATCCCAATCTATCAACATAAACGAACCGTCTGCTCCCAATAGTATATTTGGATTACTCGGATCACCATGCCCGAATAATGACTTATTGTTACCGAACTGCTCAGCCATTGCTACGGAGCATTGCACTCTTGGTTCAAGCCAGGCAACAATGTCAGGATCCGGACATGACTGCGTAACAATTTGGAGCCATTCGGTCCCATATTCAGCAGCTGCCTTCCCCGGGGTTTTAACTGGCAGGGGCGTAACATTAAGCTCAGCAGCAAGCTGCTTATACTCGTCCATCGCGACCTCGGCCGCATCGAGTAAGCTGTCCATGACAGCAATTGCCAGCTGCTCGGAGTTGATACCTGTCTGTTCAAAATCAAATGCATCCGATGCGATACCCTCATAGAAGCTAATAGCCAAAGCTGCATGATCATCCTTAAGCCACAACGGTTGGGGTGCGTGTGTAAAGCCATGCCTTTGCAAGAGCGTGAGCACAACGTAGGTATGGCCGTAGTTAGACTGGCTAACGGCACCCTCTCGTTGCACAAGTAAAACAAATGGCTCGCCGGCAACGTCGACTTTGTAGGCTTGCGAACTAAACCCTCCGCTCAGCTCAGAAATATGGTTCTGCTCAACTTTTGAATTAACTTGTCTGGCTAAAGTAAGGATAAGATTCGTTGACATGGTCTAATCATACACTGTTAGGATAGATTGACTAGGTGCTCCACAAACAGGGGCGCTATAGATTGCGAAGCCTTTGCATTAGGATGGGAGTTTACTGGTAGCCAGCGCCGATAGTCTTTGCGTAGTCTATTGGAGTGACGTTTGCCAGAAGGTGCTGCAAGCAGGTCAAAAAAGTTAAAAACACTAACATTTTCTCCAAAATCAGCTTCCATTAGCCAGTTTGCTAGCAGCCGAGCCCGCTGGGCAGCCGAAGCCTTGGTCATGAGTGGTGTGAGTGGCGGCGAAGTTATAATAACTAACTGCTTATCTGGGCGTTCTACGAAGAACTGAGCGATAGATTTGTAGTATTGCTTGATCGCTTCTAGCAGCTCGTCGCTCTGAATATTTGAGTTTGGGTAACACGACTTTATGGCAATCACATCGTAACTGAGCGCCATATTCTGAATTGGCTTGAACGAGTCATGGACGTCGCCAGAAAATACCTCGGCATAGTCAGCCGGCGTTGTATTACCGCCCGGAAACACAAAGCCAAGCTTGTGCTGTTCGCCCTTATTATTAGTGAGCGTATCGACGTTGTGATCGTAGTCACTGAATGCAAAGTCTTTTCCAGAGTCGGCAATGAGATTGTAAACATTTCCGTCATGGATGAGGTTGTGTCCGACAGAGCGATGGATAAACAGAACTGATTTCATAGACTAAGCATACCATCACGCAAAGCTGGCAGGACAAACTACAAAAGCTTTTCGATGGGTCATGCATAGTGCAGCCGGGTTGAGCGACCCGGTTTACCCGGCGGAGCGAACCCGCGCGCAACGCACATCGAAAAGCTTTTGTAGTTTGTCCTAAGCTGGAGCTGGGCTAGAGCTGGGTGAGGATTTCAGCGCCGTCATCGGTGATAAGCACCGTGTGCTCAAAGTGAGCGCTCCATGAGCCGTCGGCGGTTAGAATGGTCCAGCCGTCTTCGGCGACAGAAACCTGATCGGTACCGAGCGTGACCATTGGTTCAATGGCGATTGTCATACCTTTTTCGAGCCACGGGCCGGTGTTAGCCCGGCCGTAATTCGGAATGTTAGGATCTTCGTGCACCTGGTGACCAACGCCGTGACCAACAAGGTCTTTAACGATGCCATAAGGGTATCGAGCCAGCGAGCCTTCGACTGCGGCGCCGATTGTGCCGGTTCGCA
>JAQBRQ010000033.1 GCA_028286385.1 Candidatus Saccharimonadota bacterium | reverse complement strand
ATTTGCCGTTTTTTAACATCGAGCTTCTTTATAATCTCACGTGTTGACGAGCCCCTGAGGTCTGCAATCTCCTCTGCGCTTAGTGGTTTTGGACGATTAAGCACTTCTTCAAGTGTTTCCACAAATACGCCAAAACTATCGGCAATTGTGCCGTCAAAATCAAAGATTACCGTATTTATGTTGCGTTCTGACATAAAACTAAAAATACCACAAAAAATGGTATTTGTAAATGCTTGGCTCCGGCAGCTGGCCAGCGGGCTTCGCACTTCTCCGCTGCGGCGTGCTCGGTGCAAGCACCTGCGCTCGCCCTCGCTGCACCGAACCAGCCATTCACTTTGCTCGCTCTTCTGGTTCGGGCCATCTTCCAAACAAGATAAATGACCATCTTCGGATGGTCATTTATCTTGGCTCCCGGTGGTGGATGAAGTTAGAACTATGTGCCGAGCTATCTAGCTCTCTATGAAAGGCTGTTCGGCATCAGGATCTAGGCGTACATAGCCGTTCCTGCCATCTACTGCAAAATCGATTACTACCCTAGCTAAGCCATTATTCCTGTGAACATGATGAGATACTTGCTCTTTAAGTTGTTTTGGCACTAACTTTTTAAGCCCACGATCGTCAAGTGCTACGGCGGCGAGTGGCTTGAACCATCTGCTACGAGGACCGTGCGCTGCTGCTATAGTCGAATATGCGCGCTCCAGGCTGTCGTAATCTAACTGAACTGACCGTCTGCGTGCCATAATCTCACTCAGAGCCCAGTCCCAGTGCCAGTCAGTTGAAGCATCTTCTATTGTTGGCAAAGGGCTTCCGGTGTGTCTTACTGAGCCGTATTCATTGGGATACCAAAAGGCGGTTTTTAATGTGGTCGGCTCGTCTAATGCGCCACGAACACCATCGGCTTTATGCCACCCTTCAGCTGGCGAAAAATCATTAGGATCAAGAAGCTCGCCCGCTGCTTTAAAGTCTCTGGTACGGTGATATTGTAAGAACCATATTTTTCCGTCGCCATCGAGCTGTAGCTCAAGTAGGGGGCAATGTTGCGAGGCAAAACGTGGCAGATTACGAATTGCCTCGTAAGCCTTAATTAGACTTTGCGTCACATCGGGAGTAAGTGTGGAATCATTCTCTTTCCCAGCGATTGGTTTACCCGACTCGTCACTTATTTGCCAGCCGTAGTAACTCGGTATGCCCTTGCGCTTCGGTTTGTTGCCGAGAACATGGTAACGATCGTCAATTGCACTATCGGCAACTATCGTAACATTTGTGCCCGGCACATATTCCCAAAACGAAAAACTTGCCCCATTCATTAACTCTGCCGTGCTTCTATTTGTGAGGTCGGCGTAACGGCGTACGCTGGTACTCTGTCTCGAGAGTCGCTGTAAGCGCTGTAGGGTAAGATCTGTTGGCGCACTGAGAGCTTCCCCCAGTACAACATCTTCCATTGTGCTATAGCCGGGCATGTCGCCACGTCTGTACGCAGTTACGGCGCTCCTGAATTGTGATTGGTATACCTGCTCATCAATATCAAATGGCCCGTAGTTTTCAAACGCTCGGAGGCTATCTTCGGCAGATTGTAGGTCAATCCGGAAGGTTTCCATCAACCCGCTTGCGCCATCATACTCGTCTCTATGTTCACTCCGAACAGCGATAGTGCCACCTGCTCTAACCACATCGAGAGCTTCATCGAGTGTCTCAAACCGTTTTGGCACACTAAAGCCTTGAGCCTCGATGTAGTCACCGATTTCTTGCTTAGGTGATTGCAGGGCATCCGGATTAGATAGCCACCAATCGGTCGACACTTCAGACATTTACATAAAATACCACAGAAGTAGCGTTTTTAATATTGCTTGTGGTTTCACCACGATAGAGGAAGTTATAGCCATCATAAAACAGGATTCAATTAAGATTGCAGGTTTGTAAATAATTTATCAAGGCTCATTGAGACATCATTCTCAACATTACTGCCCGAAATCGTGTTGTGTCTATATTGAGCATCGTCTATATCGAAGTGAAGTATGTACCTTTCTCCAAACGCCACGATATGTTTGGTCAGCGCAATTAGATCCTCCAGCATAGCGTCACTGATTTCGATTACATCAGGATTTTTGTCTGCGTGCGCCAGATATTGATTACGAAGAACTCTTAAGGTCCCGATAGTTTCATTACTGCTCAATTTATTATTTATTACCTCAAGCTCGGCTTTATCTACCGTGTAATTTTCATCGACCTCCTTGAGTAAATTACCAAGCGACATCGAAGGATTTCCATTCTTGTCTTTCCCGTCTATGAATAAAACAGCTAAGCTCATAATTGACGTGTATCTTGCCGTAGTAAGTGCGACAGTGAAAACACCATTGTACTCATTCCAAGTATGTAAGTTGCGCCGCGCCGTTTTCAGCCCAACATGATTAGGGGCTTTTTTAATCATAAGTTGTTGAAACAAAGTAAAACTCGTAAGCGCCGAATGATACCAATTACGTATATTTTTGATGTAACTTGTTAAATCTTTTGACTGATCTTTATTCATCAAATTGTTCTTGAATCTTGGCGGCGATTTCATCAAGAACTTCATCGCTAACCATGTTGACCTTGTCTTCATCGATATGACTACCGAAAAGTGGATCGTCAAATACTATCCCCGCTACTTCTGGTGCGTTTTTGTACCTTGGGTAAATATGCCAGTGGATATGTGGATTAAAAGGCTCGGTCTTGAATGCGTGATTCATGTTGCATTCTAAATTAAGCACCTCAGCACCAAAAGCATTTTGGTACGCAACTTCTAATTTCGATATGACTTCTTGAAGTTCCTGCCATTCCTTGGTGCTTAATTCGCTAATCTTACCTTTGTGCATTCTTAGGGTTGCATACGCACGTCCTAAATATGGTTGGTCGTTATATATACCAACACTCCAACTGTCAGTTACTAATATCTGGTGTTTTTGATTTGGCGATTTCAGAAATTCGCAAGCATCGCACTTTTTATCCATACATGTATGATAACAAAAGATTGTAGTTTTAATTCTAATCTGCGCATATAAAAAGTCAGAACTGGATTAACAGTTCTGACTTCGTCTATTACGGCTTGGCTCCCCCTAGTGGACGAGTTTCGAACTAATCCGCCTATATCTCAGGGCATGGAGTCGATTTTTAAATAGGCGCGTACAGTATTTCGCAGTTCGACAATAGTTTCGTTATGTGATCTGATTTTTCTATGGAATAAGTTATAGACACCAGTCGGAGACGGTATGTCTTTACCACCATTTTTAAATGAAATGTTAATTGCCTTTTCTACCTCGTGCGGTAACAGTTCGCTGATATTGTAGTGCAAATCCTCGAGAAGTTTTTCTAATAACTCTTTGAATTTTGACGGCAAGAAGGGGCTATTGATATATCGTTCAATTTCACTCTGAAATTCACAATAGCTTTTAGTGAGATTTATAATTGGCAATTTGTACTTACCTTTCTTGGCGGCTTCATAATATTTTTTCTTCGAATCGGTTTTGTCCTTTTTCGAGACAGGCTTTTTGGCAAAGATGGGTACGAGCTCAATAAGATCTTCGGATCTCTTACTGAGAAGTCCTCCTCTTATCTCATTTTTCAGCTTCTCTTCCAACTCTTCCTGTTTAGTAAATATTGCCCCACAATCTAGCATAGAGCGATATATATTAGCCGCTATTACTCCTTCATAATCTACTTTGTGGCTAATGTCGATCTCATCACCCACTAACTCAAGTAGGTTTATGAGTAATTCCGTTTGTTTTTTAATAACTTCGCTACGAATTGGTTGGAGTATGGTCTCGCGGGCTCTTTTGTAGGCAAGAATAGCAATAACTGTTGCAGTGAGCGATAGTAATGCGGAGGCATAGTCTTTAATATATGGGGCTGCTTCGCTTACAGACATAGTGCCATAATAGCAAAATAAAAAATTTCAGAAAAAATCTTCTTTGATGAACAGGTTTCAGACTTTCGAGAGTATTAATTGCGTACATGATATTCTTCGCGTTTGACAACATGCTGTTATGATCTATGTATATGGCCACGAAACTTCAACTTATAGCCTCAATTCTTGAGAATTTAAAATATGATAACAGTATCCCGATCGCATCATCAGTTGACATAAACATCTCTAAGGAATTGGCAGAGTCATACACACATAAGATCGTAAAGGCCGATATTGTAAGCAACATTATCACCGACATCGCATTTGAAAGACAACTCAATAATAGAGTACATCCAGATTACAAAACGGTTAAGTTTGAGGGCGCACTACTCAACGATATTCTCAAAGAGATTAATAGTGAAATCTCATCTCTACCCAAAAAGTATGAGTTCATATTTCGACTCCCACACACCGATACTCCCATTAAATCCATAAAACTAAGGAACAATATAGAGATTTTAACGCTTGGGAGTGAATCTGGAGCATATCAACCAAAGCCCCAGCCCACATCAAAAGCTTCAAAGCTATCTGACCTAACTCGGTTAGTTGGCTCACTTAGTAGCGCAATAAATCAGGCGCGGCTCACTCTAGAAAGCAGCGATACAATACTTAGAATTAATGTCTCAGGATACGTCGCTAAATACGGAGAAATACATTTAACCACCGATGATCCGCTATATATCTATAAAGTAATAATGGGATTTTATTTAAACCAGAAGATCTTTATAAGCAAACCCACCCTCGATTATTACAATAAGGCGCCACTCAATTACTCCTACTCCATAATAGATAAACTCACGTCTAATGTTGTCCGTAGTTTTGACGGTGATACCCAAGATGGGATTATCAGTAGCAGACGGCAATATGACCCAAGTGCATTTAAACCAACAAGTCTTCAAAAGGCATTAAGCATTACTGATGCCCCTATCGATACAGCACATAAAGAGCTCAAAAAACTTTTCTCGAAAATGACAGGTGACGGAATGCCAGAGTGGCTTCCTAAGCAGCAAAGACGGCTTAAGAACGGACTGTACTGGTATTATGAAGCACGGAAGGCGCCCCAGAATTTTCTTATTGTCACTTCGGTAATAAGCTCTCTCGACGCTCTAGCTTCATCTGATCAAAGTGCTAAAGAGGCTAAGGCTGATTCCATATCTCAAGCGATTTCAAAGAATATCGTTTCCGAAAAAGATATACGTGAAGAAATTATTAAACTCTATGCTTTAAGAAATTCGATAGTTCATGGTGAGATGGCCGTAAGTGCTCTCGATGACTATACCGTCAATGGACGTAAAAATTCCACTATAGCTTATGCGGGTCTGAGAATCTCATCTCTGTACCTTAACTATAGAATCCAAAAATATACTTCTCTACCATGGAAGTGACCCGTCATAAAAGTTAAGTTATGCCTAAAGTCTATCCATCGGCATTAGCAATTTACTTCGGTGGAAATTAAAAGAACCATTCAATACAACGGCTCTATATAACGCTTCTGGAGATTCGCTCCGGCAGCTGGGTAGCGGGCTTCGCCCTTTTCCGCTCGGCGTGCTCGGAATGAATTCCTGCGCGCGTCCTCGTTCCACCCAACCAGTCATTCGCTCCGCTCATTCATCTGGTTCGGACCCAGGCTGCAAACAAAGTAAAAGACCCACGCTGGGTGGGTCTTTTACTTTGGCTCCGGCAGCTGGGCTCGAACCAGCGACATCCTCGTTAACAGCGAGGCGCTCTACCACTGAGCTATGCCGGAATATGTGGCGTTAACTCCGCAAATTATAACGGATCTGATGGTCTCAGGCAAGGTCTCGGGCTAATCTGTCGCTAAAGAGTTGGCTGCAGGAGCGTTTATGAGCCGACTGGGATGGTGTCGCCGCCTACTTTTTCGGCGAAGAAGCTGTCGTGCGAGATATAGATGACGGCGCCGTGGTATTTAGCGAGGGCGTCTTCTAGCTCTTCGATGCTTGGCAGGTCAAGGTGGTTGGTTGGTTCGTCGAGCACTAGAAGTAATGGGTTGCTGAGTAGCATGCGGATTAGCTGGAAGCGGGCTTTTTGACCACCGCTGAGGCGTTCGATTGGCGTGTCGCCATCGGTGGCCGGGTTGAATAGGTATTCGCCGAGCAATTGCTTAACCTTTTGGTCGCTGACCGGGACGTCTTTATCGAAGTGTGATTGCTCGATGGCGTCTTTGAGTTTCATTGGCAAGAACTTGGTGTCAATCTCTTGTTCGTAGAGGCCGATGTTGAGGTCTTTTTCGACGGCGACGGTGCCATCGAACACTTTGGCCTGTGCCGCTGTGTGGCGGGCTTTAGCGATAATGGCGTTTACCAGTGTGGTCTTGCCGGCGCCGTTACGGCCATGCAGACGGATACGTTCACCTTCGTGCAGCGACAGATTAATATCTTTAAATAGCGGTGTATCGCCGTAGCCAAGGCTGAGGCCGCGCGTTTCGACCAACAGGCGTGATGAGCGGCTATCTTCGCTCTTGGTGATTAGCTGAATATTCTTAGCCTTGTACTTGGCGTAGGCGCCAGTCATTTTAGGGTTGAGGTCTTCGGCGCTTTCGCGGTCGATCCAGAACGATGGCTTTTCGGATCTGGATAGCTTGGCAAGCTCGGCCGAAGCCCGCATTTCTTGCGACTTAAAGCGCTTAATGGTGCCTGGGTCACGGGCTTTTTCCTTCATGCGGCGGAAGCGGATCACGTCGTTGGTTAGGTTTTGAATGCGGCGCTGCACCAAATCGTATTCATTAACTTGCGACGTAATCTGGTTTTTGTTGATGTTTAAGTACTGCTTGTAATTGCCCTTAAAGCTGTAGGCTCGGCCGTCGCGGATCTCGACGATTTTATCGACGTGGTGCAGCACGTCGCGGTCGTGAGTAATAACCATCACGGCTTCGTCGGTCGAGGTAAACCACTTAATAAAAGCCTGCTTAGCAACGTAGTCCATGTGGTTGGTCGGTTCGTCGATGAGCGCAAGGTGGCCTCGGGCGCGCTGAACTTTGATAAGCTCCACCATGCGCTTTTGGCCGCCGCTCAGCTCGGACAGCGGACCGTCGAGTTTGGCGGGGTCAAGCTGGTAGTCGTTGAAGGCTTGCGTAAGCTCGTCTTCGATCTGGAAGTAGCCGAGTTGGCTAAAGCGCTCCAGCGCGTCACTGTAACGCTGCATTTTGCGTGTGTCGTCACCCATGTGCTCCGGATAGGTCTGCAGTATGTGGTGCAGCTTCTCGAATTCCGGCAGGTCGCCTTGGATGTATTCGAGAACGCTTTTAGCTTCGTGGCCGTGGTGTTCCTGGCGGCTGGCAATCACCACGGTATTTTGCTTGACGTTAACTTCGCCCTGGAAGTCTTTGTCTTCGCCGGTTATGAGGTGCAACAGTGTGGACTTGCCGGTGCCGTTGCGGCCAATCAGACCAACTTTTTCGCCTGGTTGAATATCGAACTTAAGCCCGGTGTAGAGGATTTTATCGCCAAACGATTTTTCGGATATATTGAGTGATAACAGCATAATGTTAGCGGTACGACTTTAAGGTAGCGTCAATGGTGCGCTTTTCGTCGCGGGCTTTGAGCGTCTGGCGTTTATCGTATAGCTTTTTACCGCGCCCACTGGAAATGCGCAGTTTGATGTAACGGCCGCCGGTGAGAATATCGAGCGGTACGATGGTGTTCCCTTGCTGCTTGGCCGCCACCAGCGCGTTGATCTCGCGGCGCTTAGCCAGGACCTTGCGGGCCCGCGTTTGGTCGCTTTCGTCGATGGGGATGCCATTGGTGCCGGCAATCGTGGCATTGATTAAGAACAGCTCATCGCCTTTGACGGTGACGT
Organism: Candidatus Saccharimonadota bacterium; assembly: GCA_028286385.1. Taxonomy (GTDB): domain Bacteria; phylum Patescibacteriota; class Saccharimonadia; order Saccharimonadales; family UBA4665; genus RYN-405. The sequence continues at coordinate 2,853 of JAQBRQ010000033.1, read as the reverse complement.
AGGCGCCGCGCAGATGGCCGTGGCCCATGCGCAGACTCTTGGTCTCGGCGCCGGTCAGTTGCAAACCCACCACTAAAGAATCGCCCAGCTCGTAATCGTGGCGAGCGCGGCGGTTACTAATCGTCTTTGGTTGGTTCGGTTTTTTCTTGACCATAACAGATCTATTATAGAGGTAATCACGTCTAATGACAAACGTAGATAATATTATTTAGTATGTATCGCTTCAGATACGGCGTCCCAAATGGTCGGATCTTTATGGGTGACCTGACGCCAGTACCACCATTCGCCGCCCCACAGATCAATCGGCGCAGCCTTAATTTTGCGCGCTAAGCGTACATTTTCGGTGATGTGGTGAATGCTCATCGACTTGGCTTGTTCGCTAAAATTCATCTTCCAAATGGCCGTTGGCCCCCAGGGTTCAAGCTGCAATTCATGAATGAATGCCCGTTTTTGATGGAGAGCGAATATGACCCGCTTACGCAGTCGATGTATCCACGGCGCGAAGGTTGAATGGTGGTAGCCACCCTTGCGATACAGCGTGTGGTAGAACGAAAAGCCAAACATATCAGGGATTGGCCGGCGGATCGGTATGCCCCACGAAGTGCTGGTGGTCATAATAACTGGCCGCGATGGGTCGAGCCACTTGACGAGTTCATATTCCTGGCGCAAACGCAGGCGGTCGATCTCGGGACGTTCGCCAAAATCCTTGAGCAGCGCCTCGTTCTCAAGCTGATAGCTGATAATGCACTCCCTGTCTTTGTAGCGTTCGACGACCGTTTCGATGTAGCGTAGCAACGCCTGAGACCGATCGTCTTTGTTGAGCTTCCAGGCCCAGTTTGGCCAGTGATTTTCCGGCCAGCGCGGTTGGCGGGCACCCAGACTCAGGGTAATTACCCCGCCGGCTCGCTCAATTGCCCGAACCTGACGGTCAAGTTCCTTAAAATCGAATTTGCCGGGTTGCTTCTCGTGTTCGTTCCAGTAGCTCATCAGTCGGAAGCGCCTGAAGCCGGCATCGCTGATCAACCATTTTAGCGTTTTTGCCGGATCAATATTGAAGCTGCGGCACTGTTTAATCGAAAAACTAACGCCAAAGCGGGTCGGATCGACCACCTGTTTAGCGCGCATTGAACTCGTCCTTTGCGACGTTCCAAAGCGACGGATCATGGAGTACTTTTAGACGGTAGTACCAATATTCGGCCCCCCACATGTCGATACTACGCATGCCGGTGGCTTTGCCGTAATCGAAGCGGTCCTGCAAGCGGGCTGCATTGAGGGATTTGTTTTGCTCGTCTAGGCTGGTCTGGGTAATATTGTTGCCATTGGGTGGCCAGGCTTCGGCTTGGAGCTCGCCAAGCACCATATCGCGGTCCAGTAGTATCTTTTGTGTGCCGGCCAAAAAGCCGTAATACCAGGCCGGGAACGGGTATTCCAGGTAGCGATTGGTTACACCGGCATCCCACACGCGCTTGTAGACCGAAATGCTAAACATGTCTGGTTTTGGTGCCCCAAGCGGGATGCCTAAGGCGTTGTTGCTGCGACCAACGATAATCTCATGCTTGGGATCGAGCTTTTTAACAAGGTTATACTCGCTCACCAGTCGGTCGCGACTAAAGTCGGTACAAATACCAAAGCCTTTGAGCAGGTATTCGTTCTCGAGTTGGTAGCGATCAAGGCTCGGTGAATCTTTATAACGCTCAACGACTACCTGCATGAAGCGCTCCAGCTGTGGTTGCCAGACACTGCGCGGTTGGTTTTGGGCCCAATCGGGCATATGACATTCCGGCCAGCGCGGTTGGCGTAACCCTACCGTTAGCACAACTTTGGCGTCGGCGTCCTCGGCCTTCTTAAACTGCCAATCAAGCTGACTAAAATCGTACGTCCCTTGCGTCTTCTCGATGCCATTCCAATAACTGACAAGCCGGAAGTGCTTAACGCCAATGCCAAGCAGCCCGTCCATCGTTTCTTGTGGATCAATACCTAGACTGTTGGCGTAATCAGGAATAAAACTGACGCCAAGTTCCAGCGGTTTACTGGCTTCGGTATGAATATACCACTGCGCGATGCCGTACATGCCGCCTAGCAGTACGCCGATAGTAACCAGTAACGATATGACAAGTCGTCGCAGCCAGCGGCGTTTTGGTAAGAACCTGTCGCACTGCCGACCCACGGTCGAAATGATCGATCGCAAGCTTTTTCTAAGGTTGAATTTGGTATGATAGGTAGGCATGAATCAGCGACAACCATTACGAATTAGTATTGTGATCCCAGTATACAACGAAGCCGCTCAGCTAGGTGCCTGCTTAAAAGCAATTGCTCGCCAGAACGATGCTCCCTATGAAGTGATCGTGGTTGATAATAATTCCACCGATGGCAGCGTGGCTGTGGCTGAGAGCTTTGATTTTGTAAGGCTTTTGCGGGAACCCAAGCAAGGCGTGCTGCACGCTCGAACCCGTGGCTTTAATGCCGCCCGCGGCAATATTATTGCCCGAATCGACGCCGATAGCATCCTTCCAACAGATTGGACCAGTGCTGTGGCGGCCGTTTTTGACGATCCATCAATAGATGCGGTATCGGGTGCGGCCCAGTACTACAACGTTGCCTGCGCGCCGCTGTTTAATGCCATCGACCTGTTTTTCCGCCGGCGCCTGGAGCGCCAACTAAAAGGTTATGTGTATCTGTGGGGCGCTAACATGGCCATGCGCAAAAAGGCCTGGAAAGCCATCCAGTCCAGCCTCTGCAACAAGGGCGGCCTACACGAAGATTACGATATTGCTATCCACTTGCAGCAAGCTGGTGGCCGGGTGGTCTTCGACGAGCGCATGCAGGCGCAGGTCTCCTCGCGCCGGATTGACG
>JAQBRQ010000024.1 GCA_028286385.1 Candidatus Saccharimonadota bacterium | reverse complement strand
CAATCAGGCGCTTGAGCGGCAATTCATGGCTGATTCTTAGATAGAAATCTTGATCGAGGGCGTCCATGTGTGTCACGAACGGGTTGGCATCGGCGCCGCCGGTAGTGTGCTCTAAAACCGGAATATTTACTTCGGTAAAATCGTGCTGATTCAAGAAATCACGCGTGGCCTGCCAGAATTTGCTGCGGCGCACAAAGCGCTCACGCACATCCTGGTTAACGTTCATGTCGACGTAGCGACGGCGCAGGCGCTCTTCTTTATTGGTGAAACCGTCATGAGTGGTTGGCATTGGGCGCAGAGATTTGGTGAGCAGTTTGAGCTCCTCCACGCCAATCGAGATTTCGCCGGTCTGGGTTTTGATAACCGTGCCGCGGGCTTCAATGAAGTCGCCGCTGTCGAGCAGTGGCAGTTGCTCAAAGCCGATTAGACCTTTGCCGGCATCCAACGGCGTAACTTTATCGGCACCTAAAAACAGCTGCACTTGCCCACTCTGGTCCTTAATAACTACAAAAGCGATCTTGCCGAACTTGCGGATACCTGCAATACGCCCCACAACGGTAACTTCGTGATTTTCGAGTTCATCAAACGTATCGGTGATTTCACTTAAGCGGTGCGTACGATCAGCTTTTGCGGGATACGAATCAATGCCGAGCTGCTTGAGCTCGTCTAATTTGCGTAAGCGCTCGTCGCGCAGTTCTTTTAATGTTGCCATATTGCGTTAAGTATAAGCTAACAGATGAAAACTAACAACTCAACGATGACGAGTAGCTACATTAACAGTTAGCATAGTTTGCACTTCGGCCGGTGATAGCTCTAGCAGCGCGCTTATCTCTTCAACATAGGCGACAGGCTGTGTAATTTCGGTGTCGTGCTCTACTTCACCGACTGCGACCATGCCTGCCAATATGCGCATACTTCGTGGCATACCATTCTGTAGTCGATTGGCGACAACCGTATTCTTTTCAGCATTTGCCCGCCACCTTCTATCCCACTCTGGGACCGGCTTGCCGACGATAAATGGACGTAGATTAGCACTGTCGATTGCCACATAGGCCTCTGGCGTACTGTTTGATTCACCGTTATTGCGAAAGTAATCACGACTAGGTAGCCAGTGCATTAGTGTTTTAAGACCGCTGATAACGGTTATGTCGAGACCGATCATACTCCGAACGCCTGACCATTCATTAGGGGCTAGGTTGGGGTAGAATTTTCGATAAAATTTATGGTTCTCGTAGTTTGTGAACGTACCGTAAAGCTCAAAGTCATCTTCAGCCGGCAGGGCCAACATGCTAAGAAAGTAACTAAGTGGCGGATTACGCTGCTCACTAAATTGCGCTTCGAGAGCCGAGAGCTCCACCGCGCTCAATGCCCCCTTTTGTTCTGGGGCTGGTTGCTCGGGTGTTGCCATAATTATTGCTAGCTGATTTCGACGACTTTGTAGGCAATAGTCTCGGCTGGGGTAACGATTTCGACGTTGTCGCCGACTTTTTTGCCGAGCAGCGCTTTACCGATTGGTGATTCGTCGCTGATTTTGCCATTGAGTGGATCGGCTTCGACGGTACCAACAACCTGGAATTCTTTGGGCTTGCTACCGCCTTTTAGCTTCACAGTCGAGCCAAGTTGAACTTTGCTGTCGCCTTTTGGCTTTTGAATAACTTCCACGTTCTGCAAGATGTTTTCAACTTCGGCGATACGAGTTTCATTTTTCTCTTGCTCGGCTCGTGCAGACTGGTATTCAGCATTCTCGGACAGATCGCCCTGCTCGCGGGCAGTCTTAATTTCGTCGGCAATGCCAGCACGCTTAAATATCAACGTATCAAGTTCGGTCTTTAGTTCATCGATACCCGATTGGGTCAATCGAAATAGTTTCTTCATCGCTTGTCCCTCCTTATGGTCACCTGTCAATTGAACGTTTTTGTGGTTCGATCGTGACTTGTCAAAAATAGTATAGCAACCCTTAGGTAGTAATATCCAGTGTTTTTAGCAGATCGTCCAGATTTAGCTGGCTTGCTTGGTCTGATTGACGAGCTTTGAACTCATATATATTGGCTGCTACGGTCTTATCGCTGATGACGACGCGGTACGGAATACCCATCAAATCAGCGTCGGCAAACTTCTGGCCGGGGCGCACATCGCGGTCGTCGTACAGTACGCTCACACCCCTGTTATTGAACAGTTCGTAGAGCTCATCTGCCTGGCTAACCACCGCTTCGTTATCGCCGAGTCGGGCAAGGTAAACTTTGGCTGGCGCCACGGCTTCTGGCCAAACAAGGCCCTTGTCGTCCGAGAAATGTTCGGCAATTACGCCCATAAGACGCGTAATGCCAATTCCGTACGAACCGAGCACCACGGGCTTGTCTACGCCATCATCGTCGGTAAAATACAGACCAAGCTGCTCGCATTTTTCGGTGCCAAAGCTAAATATATTGCCAACTTCAGCAGCTTTTACTTTTTCGAGGCCAGTTTTTTCGATGCCGAGCTCGGCCAGTGCTTCGTCGTTATAGACCTCTTCGTTAATGGCAATTTTCTTGTCTTTGTTAACATAGATCGTGTCTTCGCCGGCATCGCTAATAGTCTGGAATTCGTGGCTGTACTTGGTAAAAGCACCGCCTGTGGCCGATGTTACATATGTTATGTCACCGAGTCCAACACGATCGAACACTCTGAGATACGCCGCTGTAACTGCATCATAAAACGCTTGGTGCTCGGCATCGCTCCGAGAGTATGAATACAGGTCTTTCATGACGAATTCACGGCCACGCATAATACCGCTCTTGGAGCGCAGTTCATTGCGCAGCTTGGTTTGGAATTGATACACATTTGCCGGCAAATCACGGTAACTGGAAATGTAGTTCTTCATCATATTGGTTATTTGTTCTTCGTGAGACCAAGCCAGGCCAACCGGTGTACCATTCTTGAGTTCAGTTTTGAACCAAACATCAACGACCTCATCATCCCAGCGATTAGTCGTCTCCCAGAGCTCTTTCCGCTGTAGGCTGGTCATGATGAGCTCATGCGAGCCAAGGGCGTTCATCTCTTCACGAACGATCTGTTTGATGTTCTCAAGCACACGCATGCCCAAGGGCAGATAGGCGTACACGCCAGCCATTTCTTTGTGGATGAAACCAGCCTGAATCAAGAGCTGCGCGTTACGGGCGGTCTCGTCGGCCGGGCTAGTTTTGCTAGTTTTAGTAAAAAGTTCGGAATAGCGCATTATGTTTCTCCTTGATCTGCCCCGTTATTGTATCATCTACCGAACGTGCAGAATAAATAGTGCCGCGAAGGCCACGCCGTTCTTAATGGCATGCAAGGTCATGGACGACCATAAGCCGCCAGTTTTTTCACGCAAGTAAATCAGCACCAGGCTCAGCACAAAGGTGTCGATCGCAGCGATATATAGTGGCCCTGCCTCGCCGCCCGCTGGCAAGTGAGCAATCGCAAAAAGACCACTCGTGACTACGACGGCGCCGGCAATGGGCAGACCTTTTTTGAGGCTGCTATATATAAAGCCACGGAATAAAATCTCTTCGGCGATAGGCGGCAGCACCACTAAGGCCAGGAACGTTAAGCTAAGCTGTAAAGCCCCGCTTGGGTTATTAAAGCCAATTTCTTGCTGCTGATTAACATTAAGCTCCGGCACGAAAGCGGTCACGACAGCGACCGTTACTAGATATAACCCAAAATAGAACGGTATGGCGGCCAGCGCATAGGCCAGATCACTCCAGCGTGGCCGGCGTAGCCCGATCACCGCAAGACTAGTTTTGTAAAATCGTAAAAATAGACATATCGCACCAACTATCAGCGCTTCAATCACCAAAATAGTCAGGAATTGTAAGCCGATATTATTCGCTATGTCACCGATGTTATTGAGTGATCCGCCGGTCAGCGAATATACAATGCCTACCGGTATGGCCGCGAGAAACTGGGCTATGAAGAATATGCCGATTGCACTGCCAACACCAAGCCACGGATTCCAGGGCACATGCGACTGATTAGAAGAATCGTTTGACATCGACAAACGTTATTGCGATTATCAGGCTGATCAGCAGCAGGAAGCCAACAGCATTAATTGCCTCTTCGCGTTTTGGACTGAGCGGCCTCTTAAGTCCGCGAGCAACGAGCGTAATCCATAATCGTCCACCATCGAGCGCCGGAATTGGCAGAATATTCATGATTGCCAGAGTCAGCGAAATGATCGCAATAATGAACAACATGAACTGGTAGCCAAGTGTGCTGCCGTCTTTGAGAATAACGTAGATACCAACTGGGCCCGAAACCTGGCTGGCCGCTTGGGTCTGGCCGCTCTGACGGGCCGGCGTGTTGCCGGTGACAGCGCCTGCAATGATGCCACCAAGCCCCTCAAGGGCGTGCCCAAGCCCCTGGAATGTCAGCGCCGTAATTTGGGCGCTTAAGCCAACGGCAACCACAGGCGCGGACCAGGTGGACCGCTGCACAACAAATTCGTTCGGCGATATTCCCAAATAACCCTTCGGATCATTGGTTTTCTTGCTGGCCTCAACTTCCTTAGCGCTTAAGAGCGTAACAACCGCGTGGCGCTGGTGACCGTCCCGTGTGTAAAACACTTTTACGGTTTGGCCAGCGAAGGCTTTGGTGAGTTTTGGTAGCTGATTGGTGCTCTCGATTGCCACCGGGCTATAGCCTTTTTGGCTGATTTCGGTTAATTGGTCGCTCGACTTTAGGCCAGACTTCGAAGCAGGTGAACCCGGCTCAATGTAGCCAATCAAGATTTTTGAGGACGCGACATGTGTGTCACTTTTAACCGTAAACTGGTTAGGAATTAGCTTTGGCAGGCCTATAGCGGCTAAAATCGTCAGTAATACGAGAGCCGTGACAAGATTCATGAATACGCCGGCGACCATGATCTTCGACTTTGTTGACAGGCTGGCGGCACCAAAACTGCCCGTCTCGGTATCGCTGTCGTGCTCACCCTTGAGCTTAACAAAACCGCCAAGTGGTAATAGATTTATCGTAAAGTCCCAGCCACCCTTCATGCGCCTCTTATAGAGACGAGGCGGGAAAAAGATACCAAATTCTTCGACCTCGACACCGCCACGCTTGGCAGCGATAAAGTGACCGTACTCGTGAACGATGACGAGCCCGATAAACAAAATAAGCCCAATAACTAACAAAAGAATCGACATTGCTTCTTAGTATAGCAAACCTCATCTATATCGGCGGTGCGTAAATCGTTGTAAATTGCTCTTTGATAAACCATAAGCGTACTATATAATGATGCTTGAGCTATAAAAAAGCCAAAATGTGTAAATAAAAATAGAGGTTAACAAGTGAGTCGAGTAGGTGCGCCCACCGTTTTTGTGGGTAATGACTTTATATTGCCGAAAAAGAGCACTTCGGTTATTCAGCCTGTCATTGAGGTAGTCGAGCCGGCGCTAACACCTGCCCTGGCAATGCCACAGCAAAGCTTTGTGCCAGCTCTAGCCACGCACAAACTATCGTTTGAGCCGACCGCACTGCCGCGCCTATTATTCGAACTATTTCACCGCTACACCATAATTACCTTCGCAATCTTACTGCTGATTGTTGGTAGCACCGGTGTTAACGTTGCCGGAAACTACCAAGCAGCTCGCATCGAGGCGAGCGCCAAGCCATTATTATCTTTGCGTGCTAAAGCGCCAGCCATTACCGGCCTTAACTCGACCGTTCCAGCCGCAGATATGGCAGCCACGCTTCAACGTGTCACGGGCCAAGCAGCAACCCTGACAGTCGGCGATCAGGCTGAACCAATTAGCCCGGATGTTATTAAGAGCTGGTTGCAAATTACGCCTAGCGCTAATAAATCCGAGAATTACATTCACGTTAAGGCTGATACGATCGCTCAATCTCTGACAGAACTCGCCAGCAAGCACGCCAAAACACCGGTTGATCAAGTTACGGCCACTCACCCTGATGGCAGTTCCCTGGTTATTGTTACTGGTAAAAACGGCGCGACGCTCACCGACCCGGGCAGCCTAAAAATCCAAGCCGTTCAGATTGCCAAGACCCTAATGGACAGCAAAGGCCTCCAGGCCAGTACACCGCTGGCAACGGTACCGTTCGCAGCCGTCACGCCGGCAGTTTTTGGCAAATTACTCGAAGTAAACGTCAACAGCAAACAGATGTGGGCCTGGGAAAACGGTGTCATAACCCGCACCTTCCCGATTAGCGCCGGTGCGCCGCAAACTCCTACGCCCATCGGTCAGTTTAAGATCTACAGCAAGTTACCGGTACAGGACATGAAGGGCTTTAACGCCGACGGCACTAAGTACTTCCAGCCACACGTGCGTTGGATCAACTACTTCTTGCCTGGCGGCTACGCCGTTCACGGAAACTACTGGCGCGCTCAAAGCTGGTTTGGCAACATCAACAGCTCACACGGCTGCGTGTCATTACCGGATGTTGATGCTAAATGGGTCTACGACTTCGCGCCGCTCGGCACGACAGTTATCACCCACCATTAGTTTTGCCCGCTAGTTTTGTTTTGCCGACTGGCTAGACTTTCATGATGTCGGCTTCTTTAGCCTTGGCGCCGACCTCAACCTCTGACTTAACTTTGTTCATGGCATCGTCGACTTGCTTCTCGAGACGCTTAGCATCGTCTTCACCAACATCTTTGTCTTTCTTGAGCTTATTCACAGCATCAAGCGCTTCGTGGCGAACAGCCCGGAGGCGGACCATGCAATCTTCTTGCTTCTGACCGACTTGCTTAGCAAGATCGCGGCGACGCTCCTCAGTTAATGCTGGCACTGGCACACGGACGATGCGGCCATCATCACTTGGGTTCAGACCCAGACTTTGGTTATCGCGGATAGCGCTAACAATTGCCTGTAAGTTGGCAGTGTCAAACGGCGAAATCTGAATCAGCTGCGCTTCTGGAGCGGTCACGGTCGCCACCTGATTGAGCGGCATTGGCGTGCCGTAAGCCTCAACCATCACGCCATCAAGCATGCTGGCACTGGCTCGGCCGGTGCGCAAACTCTTAAGGTTAGTCTGGAACTGCTCTGCTGCTTGCGCGAACTTAGTTTGGGCGTCTGAAACAATTTTGTTGGGGTCCATAGGTATTTCCGTTTAGATAATAGCTCTATTTTACCATTGTTCGGGCTAACCGTGCTTGTTGCGCTGCTTAATCATTCTACTGAGTCGAGGTCGATGCCCTTTGTTAGTGCGAACAGGGCAATTTTTGCCTCTAGTTGCTGATCATAACCATATTTTACAAATACAGACGACGTCAGAACGCCGTAATGCTCAGGACGAACCAATATTCCAAGGTTATGTTGGGCGATCGCAGCAGCGTCACGTGCATCTTGCTCAGGGGTTCGGGTCGGCTTAACTTCCGTCATATGCGATGGCCTAGGCGGCGCATTCCTGAACGGCTAATGCTGAGATATGTAGTGTACGTTCATCAAAGTAAGGACTGTCCTGTTCTGCCGAGCCTATCCAGGTAGTGGTCGCTGCGTAGTCAGCGAGCTGCGCAAACTCATCGCGCGCGATTTTACGACCCCATAGTGGAACTGGCGGTAATTCCCGTAACGCATCGACGATTTTGGGCAAAGCAGTGTCTGAATTAGCACGTGCCCACGGCTGATGCGGTAGGAATGGGCGGGGCTTACGGCTGATGATGCGCATTGATTGTATGTACTCACCCAACCCTCTCATGGCCACGCTGCCACCTTGTGCGTACTGATCAATGATGCTAAATATGTCAGCAAATTCATCATTAAAAGGCCTGCTCTCTGTGGCACCATCAGGTCCTATTAGCTCAAAAACATGATGTGAACCGTCGGCAGTATTAAATTCATGGGAATATCTTTGAGCGCTTACACTAGCACCGCTCTCAGGTAAGTAAAGCTTAGGGAATTCTATTAACATTATTTAGTTCATTTCGCCGATGGCGATGCGGCTGAAGCGGCGGACGACGACGTTTTCGTTCATCAGTGCGGCGTTTTGCTTGACGTGCTCAGCAACGGTGATGTCAGGGTTTTTTACAAATGGCTGATCGAGTAAGCAGCGCTCCGCGAAGTACTTCTTGAGCTGGCCGTCGACGATCTTGTCGATCATATCAGCGGGCTTGCCTTCGGAGGCGGTTTTTTCGGTAAATTCAGCCTTCATGCGATCTTTTTCGGTAGCTGGAATGTCGTCGGCGGATACGTAAAGTGGCGCTGATGCAGCGATGTGCATTGCGATGTCTTTGACGAGATCAGCAAAGATTTCGCCGCGGGCAACGAAGTCGGTTTCGGAGTTAACTTCGACCAAAACGCCGATGCGGTTGTCGTGGTTATAGGTGCCAACGATGCCAGCGCGGGCTTCGCGCTCACCGCGCTTTTCGGCCTTTGTCAGACCTTTTTTGCGCATAGCGGCCAGAGCTTTGTCGAAGTCGCCACCGGCTTCTTCCAGAGCTTTTTTGGCGTCGGTCAGGCCAACACCAGTTAAATCTTTGAGTCGTTTTACTTCTGCAATATCCAGTGCCATAGAGTATTTCTCCCTGTCTTTAGTTATTTAAGCTTGTGGGGTAACAATGCGTGGCTGTTCAGCGACGTCTTCTTTGTCGGCGGGCTTCTTAACAGATGCCTTGCCGGTTTCGATAGCGGCCTTAACGTAGTCAGCGATCAGCTGAATCGTCTTGATAGCGTCATCGTTAGCTGGGATTGGGTAGGTTACCTGGCTTGGATCAGCATTGGTATCAACAATGGCCACGATTGGGACTTTGAGCTTGTTGGCTTCGCGAACAGCGTTGACGTCATTGACGATGTCGACGATGAAGACGGCACCAATCTTGCTGTTCATGTCTTTGATACCACCGTAGAGGCGGTTCATTTCTTCGATTTCTTCCTGGAAGCGCTGCACTTCGAGCTTGTTGTACTTGTTAGCCAACTCGCCGGTTTCCATGCGGGATTCGAGGTCTTTGAGGTGCTTTACGCGGCCACCAATAGTGTTCCAGTTGGTGAGCATGCCACCGAGCCAACGTTCAGTTACAAATGGCATACCGGTTGCTTCCGCGGTAGCACGGATGATGTCCTGAGCCTGGCGCTTAGTGCCAACCAGTAGAATTTGCTTGCCGTCCGCGGCAGTTTTGGTCAAAAACGCCAAAGCGTCTTCGAGGCCAGTCACCGTCTTGGCGAGATCAATAATATGCGTACCTCCACGCTTAGAGTGGATAAAAGGCGCCATTTTAGGATGCCATCGTTCGGTCTTGTGACCAAAGTGAGCACCTGCTTCTAATAGTTGCTTGATGTCGACATCTGTCGCCATAGTATTGTCTCCTTGTTCTTGAGCTTTGGGAACCTCTATGTGCCTACACGGCTAACCATAAAGGAGGATCATTCCCTGAGCCTGCTTAATTTATGTACTCAGCTACTATACCAGATGGTGACTTCTTAGACAAGCCTGACAGTATTAGCAATCGCCGTGGCGCCTACCAAGCCCAACAACTGCTGGCGCGACCGAAAGATGTTGCGCCCAGCCAAGTCGGCGTACCCTGGGCCCGACATTTGTTCGATGCCGATGCTTGTGAACTTGGAGTCGAAGGCCTTGTCGATATCTAGAGTTATTTCTCGGCTGTAATCATCGATGTTGGCATCCACTCTTTGTGCCAGGTCATCATAGGACCTTGCCCAATGAAGTCTTACACCCACGGCTATCATTGCATTTCTGGACAACGGGCTGATCTGCAAGCCGGACGTTTCGTGCAGATCGGGGGGCCATACCAGCGTAAGCTCGTTGGCGAAGCGACCAGTACTCAGTTGGTTAAAACGGGCCTTAAGGCGTGGATCTGGCATGCGCTCAAGGTGGGCCGCAACATCGATGCCATTGATCAAAGCAATGGTGCTGCCAAGCAAAGCGGCCCTGCGACTCGTTTCGGCCCGGCCAATCATCCCATCATTAACAAAAATAGTGGTGTGTGTATCGTCACGATCCGCGCTTATAGCATTGGTTGCGCGCGAACCTAGTTCGTCAATCGTTTTTTTTAATTCTTTGCTCCCTACGACGCGTTCATACACCTGATGTGGCATGTGCAGCCCCAGCCGGCCAATCCCCTTCGAGGTACGTTCAAGCTCATAGACAAGATGGTTTCTTGGTTCCATAGTATAAATTTTACCCAGTCAGCATTGTGACGCAAGCGATTACACTACATGCCTTACCTATCCGTTCTCTCTTGATTAAATCTGTGATTCGCGCTATACTGACCCCAAGAGTTAGCAATAATTCCGGAACTAACGACTGCTGGCAATGGCTCGCCCAGCTAACCGACCGGAACAATAATGAGCTGGAGATATCATGAAAAAAGCAATTCACCCCGAAAATTATCGCTTAATGGTCTTTGAAGACCTCAACAACGGCTTCCGTTTTTTGACCCGTTCTACGGCCAACACCGAAGAAACCACCAAGTGGGACGACGGCAACGACTACCCTCTCGTCAAAGTCCACATTACTAGCGCATCACACCCATTCTTCACCGGTGAAGAGCGTGTCCTCGACATCGAAGGCCGCGTTGATAAGTTTAAAACCCGTGCCGCTGCCGGTGCCGCCGCTAAAGACAGGCGCGCTTCTGCTGCCAAGAAAGCCGCCAACCGCCAGGCTGCCAAAGTCGAAAAAGCCGAATCCAAAGCCGAGAACAACAAGCTCACTAATAAGTAGAAGAGACCTATGGCTGCAGTCGAAGCACCTCCAATCAGCACTCGCCCGGCCGTACTGTTTGACCTGCACGGTACTTTACTTATTCGGAGTAGGATCTTCGTTCCAGCCCATGGCGACTGGATTCGGAGTCTCAGCGAACAGGCAGATGTTTATTACATATCGACTCACGGGCCTGAAGCCCATGAGGTTTTCGGCAAAAAGCTGGGCTTACCTGAGTTTGATTGGATCGAATGCAAAGACTACGGCCCATCATATGAACCCACTAGTCGATCTCTGGCAATAGACGCGCTATTCCCAATGCGTGCTGTCGCCTGGGTCGATGATTTTGTTGAGCCAAGAGAGCACGCATGGGCCGACGATCGTGACCAAAATCATGCGCGGACCTTACTTATTCAGCCGAATCGCCACCGGGGCATACAACCACATCACATGCAGCAGCTAACCGATTGGGTCGGCAGCGTAGCCACAGTCCGCGCCTAAGCTACATCTGTTACAATTAGTACAACTCTATGGATAATAAAGAACAACTATTACGAGCTGAACTCGCCGAACTGGATGCCAAACTCCAGGATCCGGCTATTTATACCGATCCTGTCTACCCTAAAATTGCCAAGCGCCGCAGCGACGTCGAGCGTTTGGTCGGTTTGTTCGACGAAAAAGCCAAGCTGCTCAGCGACCGGGCTGAAGCCGAAGAAATGCGCAGCAACTCCTCCGATGCCGACATGAAAGATATGGCCCAGGCCGAACTCGAAGACCTCGCCAGCAAAATCG